>JAYVXM010000286.1:0-1737 GCA_043785205.1 Bdellovibrionales bacterium | reverse complement strand
GAATCGCGGTCTGGATCGTCCTCGCGCCGTTCGCGATGGTCGGGATTCGTCTCCTCTTCCTCCCGATCCTTCGCCGCAAATCCCGGGAGCCGGCCGCGTGACTCTCTTCGACCTCGTCCTCGGAGTGACCGGACTCGCGCTCTTCCTCTTCACGCTCGCCTGGATCGTCGCCCGTCGGATCGATAACTACTCGATCGTCGACGCGCTCTGGAGTCTCTCCTTCGGCCTCTTCGCGCTCCCGATCCTCCTCTTCGCTCCGGGCGATCCGACTCGGAAGCTCCTCTTCGGGGGAATGTTCTTCCTCTGGAGCCTCCGCCTCGGCGTCTTCCTCACCGTTCGGATCTTCTCCCACCTCGAAGTCGAGGATAACCGCTACCGAAAGCTCCGCGAGGAATACGGCGCGCACGTTGATTTCCGCTTCTTCCTTTTCTTCATGCTCCAAGCGTTGTCGGTGGTCGCGCTGCTCGGACCGCTTTTCATCGCCGCCCTAAACCGCTCTCCGACATTCGCGCCGCTCGAGCTCACGGGGTCGCTCGTCTGGTTCATCGGTTTCGTGGGCGAGGCGGTCGCGGACGCGCAGATGTCGCGGTTCCGCGCTGATCCGGCGAACCGGGGTCAGGTTTGCGAACGCGGGCTTTGGTACTACTCGCGCCATCCGAATTACTTTTTCGAGTGCGTAATCTGGGGCGGCTACGGCCTCTTCGCGCTCGCCTCGCCGGGTGGGTGGGCGACGCTCTACGCGCCGGCCGCCCTCTGGTTCCTGATCCTGAAGGTCACCGGAGTACCGATGGCCGAGCGTGCCTCACTCGCCACCCGGGGCGAACGCTACCGCGCTTACCAGCGGACGACGAGCGTGGTCGTGCCGCTCCCGAAGCGCGGAGCGTAACGATCTCAGGAGAAGCTTCGCCCGGACGCCTCCCGAACGCGAAATCCTTGCGCGCTTTTAGCCGCGCCGTGGAAGGTTGTTTCCTTCCTCGGGCTAAGGGCCAAGGCGACTCCATCCTTCTCCTCCGAACGGGCGTTCTCCCCTTCGAGCGCGGCGAAGAGTTCCGGGAGCGAGTCCGCTCGCTTCACCCGGGCGAACCAGTCGGTGCCGAACGTGATCGACGAATAGCGGAGCCACTGCTTCACCCGCCGCGAGCAATAGCGGCCGTCGGCGGTGTCGCGGTCGGAGAAACGCGCGGAGAGGACGGCGAAACGGCGGAGGTGCGGAAGCCAGGCGGCGAGGTCGTCGGGTTCGGGGAGGGCTCGGTCGGGGGTTCCGCCGATTCCGAGTTCACGCGCGATCCGGTGTCCGAGCCAAGGATCCGCGAGCGCGGAGCGGCCGATCATGAAGTGTTCGGCGCCGGTGATTTCGCGGCAACGCCGGAAATCCGCGATTCGCCAGAGATCGCCGTTCGCGACGACGGGAATGGAAACGCCGCGTTTCGCTTCGGCGATCCATTCCCAGTACGCGGGCGGCTGATAGCCGTTCATTTTCGTGCGCGCATGGATCGTGATCCAGGTCGCGCCGCCGGCTTCCGCGCGTTTCGCGTTTTCGACGATCGCGGACGGATCGTCCCACCCGAGTCGGAGTTTCGCTGAAACCGGAAGGTGCGCGGGGACGGAGTCGCGGACCGCGCGTACGATCGCCTCGAGGCGCTCGGGATATTTCAGGATCGTCGCCCCCCCGTCGTTCCGATTTACGGTCGGCGCTGGACAGCCGAAGTTCAAATCGATCCCGGGCGCGCCGAGCGC
>JAYVXM010000285.1:0-1737 GCA_043785205.1 Bdellovibrionales bacterium | reverse complement strand
ATGACACCGAAAGCACCGACGAAGATCTCGGCGATGACGATGATGACGATGAAGATTTTGAAGACGAGCCGGTAGTCGAAGTCGCGGAAGTCGAAGCTGAAGCTGAAGTCGAAGTTGACGCGGAAGTGGATCCGGCGGCAGCGAAGGAAGAAGCGCCGAAAACGGAAGTGAAGCCGGTCGTCGAACCGGTCGACGATGAAGGCGAAGATTTTGAAGAAGAGGACGGCGATGATGACGATCGTCCGCCAGAGCGTCCGCGAGATCGCGACCGCGACGCCCCCCGATCAGACCGTGAGGCTCCTCGCCCGCGTGAACGAGAGTCACGTGCGGAAAGACCGCCGGAGCGCGATCGGGAACGTGCTCGCCCAGCGGCTCGCAGTGATCGTCCGGAGCGAGAACGCAGTGATCGCCCAGAACGTTCGAGCCGTCCGGAACGCAGTGAACGTTCGGATATGCCGGAGCGAACGGATCGGCCAGAACGAACCGATCGCTCAGAACGTTCGGATCGGCCAGAACGATCGGATCGTCTCGAACGATCCGATCGCCCGGAGCGTTCCGATCGTGGCAATGATCGCCCCGAGCGCAGCATCGAACGCCCGGATCGGGACCGCCTGCCTCGTGTGGATCGTCCCAGTCGTTCCGAGCGCCCTCAATCGGATTATGATCGGAGCGAACCTCGCGGCGACCGAGATCGAGAACGCGAAGTCACCCGCGCGCCCGACCGGGATCGTGACCGGGATCGCGATCGTCCGCCTGAGCGAGATCGCGCGCCGGAGCGGGAGCGTGGATTTGATAGAGACCGTGAGCCTCGCGCGGAAAGACCGCCAGAGCGCGATCGAGATCGTGGTGGCCGTGACCGAGATCGCGTAGCAGAACGTCCTCGTTCGGTGGATCGGGACCGTGCTCCAGAGCGCGATCGCGAACGCGCCCCAGCTGTCGATCGCGACCGAGATCGAACGCCAGTAGCCGATCGAAATCGAGATCGGGCACCTGTAGCGGATCGGGATCGGGGTCGAGAGCGGAGTCCAGAACGTGATCGTGAACCAGAGCGCGAACGCGCCCCGGAACGCGATCGGGATCGCCCGCGCGAACGCGATGCAGGTGAGCGAGATAGAGATCGCACGGAGAGCCGGCCGGAAAGTCGGGAAGGTCGCGGCGAAGGCCGACGAGAAAATCGTCCAGAAGGTCGCAGCAGCGGCGAAGGCCGACCCGAAGCACGGCCGGAAAGAAATCGCGAAGGCGGCGGCAGTGGCGGCGGAAGAGAACGTTCTTCTCGTGGCGGTCGCGGTGGCCGAGGCGGACGCGGTGGCGATCGCAATCGTAGCGGTGGCACCGGTGGTAGCGGAGCGAAAACTCGGGATTCTCGTCCTCGTCGTGGCGGCGGCAGTTTCAAACGCCGTCCGCGGGGCAGCGCCAATATTCAGGACTTGCTGAAAGAAGGTCAGGAAATTTTAGTGCAGGTTGCGAAAGCGCCCATCGGTACTAAGGGCGCGCGTTTGACGACGCATATCAGCTTGCCGGGTCGTAACTTGGTTTTGATGCCGACGGTAAAACACCTCGGCATTTCCCGCCGTATCGAAAGCGATCGGGAGCGGCGTCGGTTGCGCGATATTTTTATAAAGCGCATTCGTCCTAAAGATGTCGGCTTCATCATTCGTACGGTGGCGGCGGAGAAATCTTACCGGGAACTGAAAGCCGATGCGGATTACTTGATGAAATTATGGGGTCGCATTAAGC
>JAYVXM010000284.1:0-1744 GCA_043785205.1 Bdellovibrionales bacterium | reverse complement strand
CTCAAGGAACTCACAATTAGCCACGACGATTTAAGTCGGAGAATTGACCAGCTCGAAGAAAGGTACGATCAACAGTTTAGCGCCGTATTCGACGCGATTCGCGAACTCATTTCTGAGCGCTCGATTCCACTGAAGCGGGTTATCGGACTTGGCAAGAAGGACGTATGACCCTAAATTTACCCGCACCACCTGCGCGCTTAACTTAACAACTACGGCGCAAGCCGACGTACACGCGCTCAGACGTGGTTAGTCGCCGAAACCGATTACTGAACGTTTTTTTTCGTATTCGCGTTCGGGATGATTCCCGCTTCGTTGAGGAGCCGCTCCGCGCGCTCGCTCTTCGTCTTGATCCACGTGTCGTAGAGGCGAAGAAGGTTTCGTTCCGTCTTCGACATTGTGAGATCGCTCACGTCGGCGAGCACGTCTACGAATTTTCCGAAACGATGGGCGAGCTCTTCGAACACGATCCGGAGCGCCTTCTCCTCGTGTCGGGAGGCCACCTCGCGGTACGCATTTCCACCCATTTCGATGTAGTAATCCACATCGACGAGCTTTCGGTTCAGACTCTCCTGGAAAAAGCCGGCGCGGTAAAGCGAGAGATCCCCGACTTGGCGGAAGATGACCCGCTTCGCCTCGTCAGCGGAAATTTCGCGCGCCTCCTTCACGAGTAATGCGAGCGTATCTTCCTCGTGTCGGCCCTCGGCGTTCCGGGAATAGAGGGCGTCGGTCGTCATGAACTGATTCAAAAGGTTCACGAGGTAGAATGAAGTCTCGGCCGTAGGTTTGAATGAGCGCTTACTAAATGCGCCGTCAAGCAGCTCGTAGAAATACTCCTGAGGCTGGGCGACCAGTTTGAGTTTCAGCGCTGCGTTTTCGTCCTTCGACATCCGGGAGAATCCCCCTAAATATCATTTTAATGGAGGGGTTTCCCCTGTCAAACCGCCAAAAATCCCCTTAACATTCAGGCCGTGAACCCTCGTATTCCTTCGCTTTTCGTCGTCACCCTTCTGGCGCTCGCCCACTTTTCGACCGCGGCGGAGGCGGCGGGCTCGCCGCCGAAGACCGAGATCAAACCCGACGTCGAAGCTCCGGTCGGAAAACGGGACGAGAAACTTCAGGAAATTCAAGTCACGCTCTTCGGCCAACCCTGCTCGATGAGCGGACCGTACACGCGCCCCTCGCTCTCACTCCTGCACGAAATTAGCCCGGAAAAAATCCCGCCCGACCTCACGGTCGATCAAATGAAACGAATTCGCACAAAGACCGGCGATCTGAAGGGCATGCCGATGCCGATCGAACAATATCGCGATCACCTTCGGAAACGCCTTTCGGCGAAAATCGCGTTCGAAGAAGCGATCACCCAAGCGAAGAAATCGAAGGATTCCCGAAAATCCCTCGATCCGTTCCTGACGAACCTGAAGGAGCATATTCCGACGCTTCAATATCCGGGTTTCTCCGAAACCACGAAAAAGGCGTTCGAAACGGCCGGCGGCACTTGGACGGAAAGTTTCATCGCTCCGCTTCGCGAACGATTCGAATCGATGATCCAGCCGGATACCGAAGAAGAGTTTCATAAAGCGATTCGCGCCGCTCGAATTCAGTACGTGTGCGCGTTCGACGACAGCGATCACCATACCGGCGGCGAGGGCGAGGAATAACCCTCGCTCGCTACTTCAGCGAACGGATGAATTCGCCGACGCTCTCGAACATCCCCGTCCGGATCATCGCCACCGCGATCGCCGCG
>JAYVXM010000283.1:0-5955 GCA_043785205.1 Bdellovibrionales bacterium | reverse complement strand
TCGATCCGCCTTCTCCAAAAAATCGGCTATATGCAGGAAGGCTTACTTCGGGAGCATTTTCTAATTCAAGGGGTGCCGGCGAACGAAGTCGTATTTGGACTATTAAGGTCGGATCTTAGTCCCTGAATTTTGGTGCACTCGATGCGCATGAGCGAAGAACTCGTTCGCATCGCGCAGCGCTTCACCATCGCAGGGGGAGCTCTCCATCAAAAGGGCGGAGAAAATTTCTCGCGGTACCGTTGTCGGAAAAAATCAGACCCATCCCACCTGATTCGAATCACCGCCACTTAAACAGCGCCGAACCGATCGCGACGAGAACCGCGGTGATGATCAAGAGGATCGTCACTTCCGGCATCAGGTCAGTGAAATGGCTGCCGTCGATCAGGATCGCGCGGAGCCCCTTCACGACGTAACTGAGCGGCATGACCTTGGAGATCGCGATCACCCACGGGCTCGCCCCGTCGAGCGAGAACCAGATGCCGGAGAGAAAGATCATCGGCCAGGTCATGAGGTTCAGGACGCCGTCGGCGACCTCTTCGCTCGAGATCTGGGCCGCCACGACGAGGCCGACGGAAATCATGGCCGCCGCGCTCACCGAGAGGAAAAGGAGGAGATCGATCGCGGCCGTCCCGCCGTTCGGGGGCCGGAAGCCGATTAGGACCATCGCGCCGCCGACCACGAGGAAGGACGTCAACACCATCAGCATCATCCGCGAGATGACCTGGGACGCGAGGAACTGGAACGCGCTCAGCGGCGTCGCGCGAAGGCGCTTGAGGACGCCGTTCTTTCGGTACCGGACGATCACGTAACCGACGCCGAACATCGAGCCGAACATGATGTTCATCGCGAGGAGGCCCGGTAGGAGCCAATCGGCGTACCGGATCTTATGGCCGGTCACCGCCCGCATTTCGAGCGACGGACGGGGCTCGGGCATTCGCGCGGCGGCTTGGCGAAGGAGAGACTCCGCGAGCTTTCCGCGTTCCGAATCGGCGTTCGTGGCGTAGGAAAGGCGGTTTCCGTCGTCGCTCACCGCGACCGAGAGGTCGGTTTCGTAGCGCGAGAGCTTGCGGTCCGCGATCGCTTCTTCGACGACCGCGAAATCCAGGCCCGGCGTTTCCCTTAGGGACGCGAGCGCCGGATTCGCGGCGGCCGTCTTTCCGCTCGCGCGAACGCTGAGGAGCGGCTCCGTCTTCCCGGAATAGCCATATGCGAATCCGAGGAGGACGATGAACGGGAAGAGGAGCGTCCAGGCGAGCGCCGCCCGGTCACGATAGAACTCGAGGTTACGCGCCGTGATCAGCGCGAGCAGCTTCTTCATGGTTAAAGCCCTTTCCGGTCAATTTTAAGAAGAGGTCTTCGAGATTTCGCGAGCGAACCTGGATTTCATGGAGCGGAATCGAGCGCTCGAGGAGCGCGCGTAAGGTTTCGTTCGGGTCTTCGGTGAAGATTTCGTAGGCATCCCCGCGGTCGAAGACTTCGGAACCGCGGAGCGAATCGGCGGCGAGCGCAAACTTCGGGTCCTTCGGGAGACGGATCGAGATTCCGCGGAAATGGGTTTTCAGCAACTCGTTCGGCGATCCTTCCGCGATCACCTTCCCGCGATTCATGATCGCGATCTCGTCGCAGAGTTCGTACGCCTCTTCCATATAGTGGGTCGTGAGGACGATCGTTTTACCGCGCTTTCGAATCAGGCCGACGAGTTCCCAGAACCGCCGCCGGGCCTGAGGATCGAGTCCGGTCGTCGGTTCGTCGAGGAAGACGATTTCGGGATCGTTCACGAGGGCGAGGGCGAGGAGCACGCGCTGGCGCTGACCGCCCGAGAGTCTCGAAGCGTCCCGCCGCCAGAATTCCCCGAGATCGCAGAGGTCCTTCAGCTCGTCGAAACTCATGTGCTTCCGGTAGAACGCCGAGAACAACGTAAGAACTTCGTGGACCTGAAGGTAGTCGGGCAACGCCGTCGATTGAAATTGAATGCCGATTTCCTCGCTGAACTTTCGTCCGATCTTCTCGCCCCGGTAAAGAATTTCGCCGGAGGTCGGCGGGAGAATCCCTTCGATCATTTCGAGAGTCGTCGTTTTACCGGCGCCGTTCGGACCGAGGAGTCCGAAGCAGCGTTCGCGATGGATCGTCAGATTCAGTCCGTCGACGGCGGTGAGGTCGGGATAGCGCTTCACGAGCGCTCGGGTTTCGAGAAGGATCGACATCCGCCGATGATCGCCCTGGCGAATCGAATTCGCAAGGTCGACCGCGCAGCGCGAAGCGCTCCGCTGGCCCAGAAATACGCGAAGATCCTCGAGTGGAACGGCGTTTTTTTTCCCGCGGAAAGCATCTCGATTTTATTTCGGAGCTCGCGTCCGCAGTTTGAACGGAATCAAAGAAGAGGAAGGCTCGAAAACGACCTCACTCGAAGAGGATGGTGAAGCGGCTACGGAGGGACTCAAGAACGGAAAGCTCGACGCCGCGTTCGCGTGATGAGCGAACGCAAGCACGTTTAAATTCGAACCCGAAAATGGCTCGGCGCGTTCCCACGTCTTGGGAATGAGGACGCATCCGTGTCCACCACCCGCGTTTCGGTACTCACCGGGGCGATAGAGGTATAATGGCCCGCTCCGCTGAGCTAGGCTCCGCTCTGGGTGGAAATTCGATGGAGCGTAGCAAACGGGAGCCGGGCGGCGAATCTTTTTTGGGGAAGGTCCTCGAAGTTCCTTCGTACGGGTACCTCCGAGACGGCGAACTTTACGTCCCCACCGCTCACGAGCTTTTCCGGGAATTCCGGAGCCACCTGAATCCGTTCGGCGAGCGGCACAATTGGCTCGCGTCGATGGGGTGGGCCTTCACGTTTTTCCTCGTCGTCCCGTTCGTGGCGTTCTTCGCCTTCTATTTCAGCCTCAAGACGCTCTTCATCGGGCTCGCTTACAGCATGATCGTCCTGGGCACCTGCGGAACGATTTACCTCCATCGCTACTGTACGCATCGGGCGTACGTGTTTCGAAATCCGATTTGGCGTTTTTTCGTGAGGAATCTCGCGATCAAAATCATTCCCGAGGAGGTGTACGTCGTTTCCCATCACGTCCACCACTGGAAATCGGAACTGCCGGGCGATCCCTATAATGTTCACGGCGGGTTCCTCTATTGTTTTCTCGCGGACGCGAACCACCAACGGATCGCGCAAAACCTCTCCGAGCGCGAGTACGACCAACTGAAGAAATTGATGAACCATACCGGGGTGAGGCTGAATACTTACGCCCAGTACCGACGTTGGGGGTCGCTTTGCCATCCGCTCCGCACGTTCGTTCACTTTATCGCGAACTGGGGCTTCTGGTTCGCGGTCTTCTTCGCGATCGGCGGCTTGCCGTTCGCGGTCGGAATGTTCGGGATGGCGGGGGTCTGGGCTTTCGGAGTGCGGACGTTCAACTACGAAGGGCACGGACGCGGCAAGGATTCGCGCCGGGCGGGGGTCGACTTCGACTCCGATAACCTTTCGATCAACCAGCTTTGGCCGGGCTACGTCGCCGGCGAGTGGCACAATAATCACCACCTCTATCCGAACGGCGCCCGCTCCGGCTTCCTGCCTTACCAGCTCGACCTCGCCTGGCAGTTCATCCGCTTTTACCGGGCGATCGGCGGCATTACTTCGGCGAAAGACTACCGGGCGGATTTTTACCGCGATCACTACGAACCGTACCGCGCTCGTACGCTTTCGGTGGAGTCGGATTCGGTCGCGATCAGCCGTTAGTCGGGAAGGTGCGCCGGGATCGTTGGTCGGCCGTTTAGTTGCCGTTTAGTTATAGATCGGCGGAATCGGCTGGGGGCCCGCCACGATGCCGGCGAGATCGGGATCGCCCGCGGAGTCGGAACCCTTGGAGAGTTCGCGTTCCTTGCGGCGCTCTTTCCGTTCGGCGCGCTTTTCGAGCTTCGACTCGTGATTTTCTTGGCGTGCGCGTTCGCGAAGGCGCTTCGTCTGGGTCGCTTTAGGGGTGGTTGCCATTTTGGATTACTCTGCTTTCTGTCGCACGGCCGGGGTGAGTACGCCGCGCGCGAGTTCGTGCCTGAACTCGAGTCCGCATCCCTTGCAGAGGAATACGTTGTCGAATTCGGCTTTATGCCAAAGACCATTTTTTGCCATCGTGGGAACGCGGCACTTGAAGCAACGGACTTGACCCCTCATCGACGAGGAACTGGCCATCACCTTAGGAAACGTCATCGGTCCTCCTTCAAGCGGTCGTTAAAAAGGGGAAGTTTTTCGAATCGAAAAACTTCCCCCGAAAAAATCTAACGTGGACCGATTAGCGGCGCGGAGCCATCGGCTTCGCTTCGTTCACGGTCATCGCGCGGCCGTCGCAGTCCTGGCCGTTCATCTTCGAGATGGCCGAGGCGGCTTCCGCATCGGAGCTCATTTCGACGAATCCGAAACCTTTGCTACGGCCGGTGTCGCGATCCATGATCACTTTCGACGATTCGACCGTTCCGCATTGCGCGAACGTTTCGGAAAGCGACTGATCGGTCGCGGAGAACGGCAGATTGCCAACATACAACTTCTTACCCATGAAACCTCCTAAAGGCTGGGAGCCACTCAAGAGGATATGGGCACCATGCCCGCAGACTCAGAGGAAGCAGAAAAGACACTAACCCTTTCAGCGTAACAGCTCCGGGTGGGGATAGATATGGTTTATCGGCTTTCGGTGTATGAAGTCGAAATACGGTGTAATCCCAGGGGCCTGGCGAATGACCGGTCCCGTCGAAAATGAACCGATTTCTTGCCAACGGATCGACGTTCGGTAGACTGAAGTTATGAAAAAAATGCCCCTGATCGCCCGCATCTTGCTCGGACTGATTTTCTTCGTCTTTGGACTGAACGGTTTCCTGAACTTCATTCCGACTCCGCCGATGCCGGAGAAGGTGGTGACGTTCATGACCGGACTCATGGCGACCGGCTATTTCTTTCCGGTGCTCAAGGGGACCGAGGTGCTTTGCGGAGCCCTTCTCCTCTCCGGCGCGTTCGTTCCGCTCGCGCTCGTCGTCCTCGCTCCGATCATCGTTCAAATCACTCTCTTCCACTCGTTCATGGAACCGAGCGGGCTCCCGATGGTCGCGCTGATCGTGGCGCTCGAAGCCTACCTCGCCTTCTTCGCCGAGCCGTACGCTCCGATCGTGAAGCAGATTTTCCGGTGCCCGATGAAAGAGGCGATGGACGCGCGGAAGGTCTGAGCGGACGAAAATCAAGGCGCGGAGAGCGACGCGGATAACGCAGCCCCGCTCGGCGTCCGCAAATACTCAGTAGTCCGCCGACTTCGCCGCCGAGGCCGCTTTCGTATCGCCGCGCGGCTTCGCCGGACGGAGCGCGTCCTTCGCCACGAGGACTGGATTCAGGAAGCTTTCGAGCCGCCGATTCACGAGGACCTCGATTCCGGAAGAAGGCACCGTGACTCTTCCGACGGCGGTTCCCCGCCGATATTCGTTCAGAACGGCATCGCGGTAAATCGTGCCCGTGAGCGCGAACGGAGGGCCTTTCACGAGGTCGCGGATATTTTCCATGCAAAACGCGGATGCGCGCTCGGTCTGGAAAAGGGGCGGAACGGCCGTACCTTTTTTTGCCTGCCGGTAGAGTTTCATTCCGTCGTCGGTTAATTTCAATTTCACGATCGTCTGAAAATTTTGAGGAGCTTCGTCGTAATAATGGGCGGCGAGGACCGTGTTCGCGTCGAGTTCGGCCATTAGCATGAACGTATGAATCGTCGCGGGCGGCGTCACGCCCTTTAGATAATTACTCCGCGGGCATCCCGTGCCCGGCTTAGAGATCGCCCCGTCGGTCGTAGTATAGGCCGGCCGCTTCGCGGCGGTTTCCCGCGGCTCGGTCGCGTACGCGGGCGCGTCGTTCAGGAGCGGGAGGACCTCCTTTTCACGCTCGCGGATCGCCTTACGGAGAAGATCTTGAGGGAGGTACGCGGGCAGGTA
>JAYVXM010000282.1:0-5955 GCA_043785205.1 Bdellovibrionales bacterium | reverse complement strand
TTCATCAGCGAATCGACCGTCTGCTGAGTCGGTTCGAGAATATCGAGAAGGCGCTTGTGAGTGCGAACTTCGAACTGCTCGCGCGACTTCTTATCAATGTGCGGGGAACGGAGAACCGTATACCGGTTGATGACCGTCGGAAGGGGGATCGGACCGCGAACGGTCGCGCCCGTACGTTTCGCCGTGTTTACGATTTCCCAAACGGACTGATCGAGAACGCGGTGATCAAAGGCCTTCAACTTAATCCGAATCTTGTGTTCCATCGCTCGCCATTACTCACATCCTATTGAATTTACTCGAGAAGTTACCGGATCGGGGATGTGACCGAGCCGCAATCTTTCTCAAGTCGTCGTTATTTCGAGGTTTTGAGGCATACCGAGGAAGGCCGAGCGGTGCAACAACGATTTGTGAGAAATCGCGCTTGAAGAGGAGGACGCATTGCATTGGCCCGGCTTGAAAATCGGAAGTGCCACCCCTCCTAGAAGAGGGAGAGCTGGGGCGGGGCCTCCGAGGGGGGTTCCGGCATTTTTACCGCATAGCCGAGCGATCCGAGTCTCTCGCGGAAAATCCGGGTGAGTTCGGGAACCCAGAAAAGATCGGGAGTGTGGAGAAAAAAGACCACTTTCCGAAGTCCGCGCGAGCGAAGGTCCTCGATCCGCTCGGCCCACGCTTCAAGACGCTCGAGATCGATCGCGAGCGGACCGGGATCGCGTTCGACGGCCTGAGCGAGAAAACGAACGAAGAGGTCGGAGGTAGTCAGCGTTCCGTGACTGACGTCCCGCCTTCCGGGCGTGTCGGTGCAAACCGTGCCGACGTGCGCGCCCGCGAGCGCACGGGCCGCCTCTCGCCGAAGCTGTCGCCCTTCGAACCAACTCTCGTGCCGAAATTCGACGAAAAGCGGCGGTCCCCGCCAACTCGCGAGCCAAGTCTCCAAAAGCGCGAGGCGCTCGAAGCCGAGTCCGGGCGGAAGCAGGAGGAAGCTTCCGGCCCATTTCTCGGCGAGGCCGCTCCATCCCGTGACGAAGGCATGCAACCGCTCCGCCATCACGCGCGAATCGCTCCAGAGCGAAAACTCGTGGCTGAGCTCCTTATGGACCTTCACGAAAAAGCGGAAATCGTCGGGAGTTTCGGCCGCCCAACCGGCGGCCGCGCCGGCCGGCGGCACCCGGTAGAAGGCCGTATTCAACTCGATCGAATTCCACGTTTTCGGATAGTCCGCGAGCGTCCGGCAATGACCGGGAATCGTCCACTGGGGCGCGCCGAAAAAGATCGGAAGGTCGACGGCGGCGAGCGAATCCGCCTTCGCAAGTAACTTTGCGCTCCCGGGGTGCACCGGTGCGAGGGAGGCGTCGAAGAACCGCGTGCGGGGAAGATCGCCGAAGTCCATCCGACTAGCGCTTGAGCTCGACGATCACCGCGCGGTGATCGGAGATCATCCCCTTCGTTTCGGGATACGTGTAGGTATCCACACTCCACGTCGCGGTCTTCCAGGGCGCGCTTTTCGAGAGGAGTACGTGATCGACCCGGCACCCGGGAAACGTCGCGGCCTTTTCGAGATTGCACCCATCAGTCGGAACCGTCGGGTGATTCGTGACGTAGGGGTGGGCCGCGACCTCCCGGAACGTGTCCCGAAAGCCGGCGGTCAGCGTCGCATACCCCGGCCGATCCGGACGTAAGTTCGTATCGCCGGCGAAGATCACCGGAATCGCGGACCCGCCGAACCGTTTTACGAGCAGCTCCGCGCTCGGATCGCGATTCCGCGGATTATTGTCGAAATGCGAACCGGCGAAAATCAGGGACTTACCGGAGCGATCGTCCGTCAGCTCCACGAACTCGATTCGGCGCGGAAAACTCGTCTTTTTCCAACCGAGACCGAAGTCCGGAGAGTGCGGGCCAAGCCAAAACCCGTCCTTTTGCACGACGGTGAACCGACTCGTCCGCACGAGAAGCGTCGGATCGGCGTAGCTCAGAAGGAATCCCTCCGCGAAATTCGCCGTATATTTCTCATGAAGGAGGGCGAGGAGCCGTTCGACGTGGCCGTGGGTCCGGAGCTCCTGAAGGCTCACGAGATCCGGATCGTGGCGATTGATCGTGTCGGCGACGGCGACCAGTCGATCGGCGAATTTCCCGCCCGCTTCGCCCTTTGCGCAAAAATCGCACATGATATTGAAAGTCATCACCTTCAGGTCGGGCTTCGTAACGACGCCCGTTTCCGCCGCCGAACCGAAATGGAGGGGAACGAGGAGGAGAAGCGAAAGGCCGGCGACGAGTCGGATCCGCTTCATGCTCAACCGACGACCACTCCGGCGCGGACCTTGATCTCGTGGGCGATCGCGGGCGTTACTTCATGGTAGTTCGAAAACTCCATCGCGTAAGTCGCGCGACCCTGGGAGGACGAACGGAGCGCCGTCGAGTAGCCGAACATCTCGGCAAGGGGGACTTCGGCCTTGATCACCTGGACGCCATGCTTCGGGGCCATGCTGGAGATTTTTCCGCGCCGGGAATTCAGATCGCCGATCACGCTACCCATATAGTCGTCGGGACAGGTGATTTCCGCGGCCATAATCGGCTCGAGGATGATTGGCACCGCCCGCGAACACGCGTCCTTCCAAGCCAGCGAAGCGGCGATCTTATACGCCACTTCGGTCGACTCCCCTTCCACGAAAGTTCCGACCTGAAGGGTCGCTCTCACATCGACGGCCGGATACCCAACGACGATTCCGCCGAGGAGCGCTTCGCGCACCCCGTGCTCGATCGCGGTCACGAATGGTTTCGGGAACGCCTTCGGATCGGCGCGGAAACCGTCGACGAACTCGAACCCCTTTCCGCGCGGAAGCGGCTCGAACTTGATCTTACATTCGCCGAACTGGCCTTTCCCGGCCATGTCGCGGTGGAAGCGTCCGTCGCCGACGGCGGCCTTCGAAATCGATTCGCGATACGCGACCTGAGGACGACCGACATTCCCTTCGACCTTGAATTCACGCTTCATCCGGTCGACGAGAATCTCGAGGTGGAGCTCGCCCATCCCCGAGAGGAGGGTCTGGCCCGTCTCTTCGTTCGCGGTCACGCGGAATGACGGATCTTCGAGCGCGAGCTTTTTCAACGCTTCGGCGAGCTTTTCTTGATCGGCTTTCGTCTTCGGCTCGATCGCGATCGAGATCACGGGTTCCGGGAAATCGATCTTTTCGAGGAGAACCGGCTTACCTTCGTTACAGAGCGTGTCGCCGGTCGTGGTGAAACGAAGTCCGACCGCGGCCGCGATATCGCCGACGCGAACTTCCGCGACTTCCTCGCGCTTGTTCGCGTGCATGAGGAGCATCTTCGTCAGGCGCTCCTTTTTCTCCTTCGCGGGATTCAGGACCTGCTCGCCAGCCTTCAGGGTTCCCGAGTAAACGCGGAAATACGTGAGAGTGCCCATGAAGGGATCGTTCTGGATTTTGAAAGCGAGCGCGGAGAACGGTTTCGCCGGATCGGGCGTGATGATGATGACCTTATCGGGATCGCGGGGGTCGTGCGCTTCGACGTCGGGTTTA
Source organism: Bdellovibrionales bacterium (assembly GCA_043785205.1). Taxonomy (GTDB): domain Bacteria; phylum Bdellovibrionota; class UBA1018; order UBA1018; family UBA1018; genus JACMQW01. The sequence continues at coordinate 2,422 of JAYVXM010000282.1, read as the reverse complement.
TCGATCGGCGACGGAAGGTAGTCGACGATCGCGTCGAGGAGCGGCTGAACGCCCTTGTTCTTGAAACTCGTTCCACAGATGACGGGGACGAACTTCATTGAAACGCAACCCTTCCGGATCGCGGCGCGAATGAGCTTCGGATCGATTTCGGAGCCGGCGAGGTACTGCTCCATGATCTTATCGTCGAGCTCGGAAACGACGCTGATCAGCTCCTCGCGGTACATCGCCGCATCCTCGCGAAGCTCGTCGGGAATCGGGAGCGTCTCGAAGGTCGCACCGGACTCCTCGCCCTTCCAGACGAGTGCCTTCATCGTGACGAGATCAACGAGACCTCGAAACGTGTCTTCTTTGCCGTACGGAATTTGGATCGGCAGCGGACTCGCGCCGAGCTTCTCTTTGATTTCGGAGACAACGCTGAAGAAGTCGGCGCCGGTACGGTCCATTTTGTTCACGTAGGCGATGCGGGGAACCTTATATTTATTCGCCTGGCGCCAGACGGTTTCCGACTGCGGTTCGACGCCGCTGACGGCGCAAAAAACGGCGACCGCGCCGTCGAGGACGCGGAGCGAACGTTCGACTTCGATGGTGAAGTCGACGTGGCCGGGCGTATCGATGATGTTGATCCGGTGGTCGCGCCAGGCGCACGTCGTGGCGGCCGACTGAATCGTGATTCCGCGCTCCTGTTCCTGAGGCATCCAGTCCATCACGGTCGTACCCTCGTGGACCTCGCCCATCTTATGAACCTTGCCCGTATAATAGAGGATCCGTTCGGTCGTCGTCGTCTTCCCGGCGTCGATGTGGGCGGCGATCCCGATATTTCGGGTGATCAGGAGTTTCGCGTCGGCGGGGCCCCGCGTTGAATCGGTCATAAACCTTTAATTATCGCTACCCCTTCAGTTCGTCGATCATTTTCCGTAACCGTTTCGCGGATCGATGGGTTCGCAGCGTCGAATCAGCGGGCATTTTCACTTCGGCGAGCGTCTTTTCGCCGACGGCGATCGCTTCCTTTTTCTTTCCTTCGGCCTTGTAGAGGCGCGCGAGATTGTAGCCCGCGCGAAGTTTATTGTCGCCGTAAGAATACGCGAACGCCTTCGCCTGAAGCGGTTCGGCTTCCGCGTATTTCTTCAGCTCATAGTACATGTTGGCGTGCGCGTGGAAGAAGGTGAATTCCTTCGGATAGAGCGCCTCGAATTTCTTGTAGATCGCGTCCGCGGCGGCCACGTCTCCCGACTTCCAAAGGCAATACGCGACCTCCAGGCTGTAGCCGCGCTCGTCGTCCGACTTCATTAGCTTCCGATATTCCTGACCGGCGCTCACCCATGCGGCCTTCGCCGCGCCGGGATCGCCGAGTCTTTCGTCCGCGTCGGCGATCGATGTCCACAGGTCCCCGGGCGTGTAATCGAGGCCTTCGAGTCGCTCCGGATGCGCGGTCAAGTTCGTCGCGACTCGAATCGCGTCCTTCAACAGCATCTTCCGATGATCCGCGGTTTCCGGCGTCTCGAGCTTTTCGGCGAGCGTCATTCGCCGATCGACGGATTCCGGCGAATTCGGAAAATCCAGAATCGACTTTTCCAGCGCCGCGACCAGATCGGCGGCCGGGGCCTTCGGATCGGCCTCCGCTTTTTCTTCGAGGAGCCCGATATCGCTGATCGAGATTTTCTCTCCGAAGTTCGGCTCCTTCGAAAGAGTCAGATAGCGTTTCGCGGCGGCGTAGTTTCCTCGATCGAATTCGATCAATCCGACTTTCGTGGCGGCGCGCAGATCCCCTTTCCTCGCCCCGTCGACCAGTCGGCCGTAGGTTTTCTCCCGCGTCGCCCAGGCCCGATCCGCGGCCCGAATGAAGTTCGCGAGCGGCCGGTAACCCACCACGCGGGCGACTTCATCCCCGTCCGCGGTCGCGAAGACCACGGTCGGATAACCTTGAATTTTATATTTCCCCTTCAACTCCCACGAGGCGTCGGCGTCCGCGTCGAGCTTCAACTTCACGAAATGCGAAGTGCGTTTCGAGAAATCCGGCGCCGAGAAGACGTGCTCGTCGAGCTGATTGCACGGCGGGCACCAGATCCCGAAGAAATCGATCATGAGGAGTTTGTCCTCGCGCTTCGCCGTCTTGAACGCCGCCTTTTGATCGTTCACGATGAAGCCCTCGGGCTTTTTCGGAGCGGCTTCGGCGAGGCCCGGGGACGAGAACAAAAGGAGCGCGATCATTCCGTGAAGAAGCTTCATGGAGCCGAGCCTACCACCGGCCGCAGAGCCAATTCTAGCGCGGGTTAGAAACGATCGTTTCGTTTCCGGACATGAAAAAGGGCGCCGGGAAAGTCCCGGCGCCCTTAAAATTTCGGTCAAACGGCCGCGGCACTTTCTCGCCGTCGACTCGTAAAAATCGCCGATGGCGATTTTTACCAGCGGTAGTGCGCGAAGG
>JAYVXM010000281.1:0-5970 GCA_043785205.1 Bdellovibrionales bacterium | reverse complement strand
GCGGATAAGGAGGTCCGCCATGAGCCACGAATATCGCCCCGGTCCTAAAAGACCGCAAATTTTCCGGGCGCCCCTCTATTTTTGTATTTCCTTCCGTTCACCCGAGGCTGACGTGGGAGGCGTCGCCGAGGCCTGCCTTCGTTTCACGCCGGACCTCACGGTCCGGCGTGGCGAAAGGCCCGCACTTTTCCTGGAAGCGTCGCGGTGCCTTTCTCTTTATTCCGAGGCCACGCTCGAGGCGCGGCTCCGGGTCGTGCTTCGCGAATGGAAATTCACCGAAATGGATTATCGAATCGCGTCCGCGAGCTCGCTCCCGCGCGCGTGGCTCTGCGCGATCGAAGGGGTTTTAGAATCGAAGATCGACGGCGTGCCGATCGCGGGAATCGCGGCGCTCCTCGATCCGCTCGACGAACGAGAGGACGAAATGCGGAAAATCGGCGCGATGATCGAAATGCTCTTCATGCTCGGGATCCGGCGCCTCGGCGCGATCCGGAAGCTTCCGCCCGATTCGGCGGTTTCGCGCTTCGGCGAATTTTACTCCCGACTTCTCGAGCGCCTGAACCCGACGCTCACCCTCGAGACGTTCCCGTGGGAGCGCTTCCGTCCTAAGGAAAAATTCATTGAACGGATCGACTTCGATCCCGACGAATGCTTCTGGGATCTTGAGCCGACGCTTTTCCATACGAAGACGCTTCTCGATCGCGTTTTGAAGCGCGCCTTCGGCCGCGGTAAGGCGCTCGTCGCGCTCGAACTCCGGATCGAGTGCGAGCGGCGGCGGAATCGACGCGAACTTTTCACGCGGATCCCGATCCGTTTCACCTTCCCCCAGTCGGAGGCGGCGGTCGTGCTCCGGACTTTGCGCGAAAAACTCGGCCACGCGTTCGGACTCCGGGAGCTCGCCGCGCCGATCGCGGCCCTCGAGCTCGAAGTCGTCGAGCTCTCGCCGCGCCGCTCGCTCCAGTCCGACTTCGTCGATCGGGAGCAGGCTGCGGAGGGCTTCCGCGAACTCGTGACCGAGCTCGGCACGAAGCTCGAAGTCGAGCGCGAAGTTTACCAAGCCGCGCTCGCCGAGGTCTGGCGTCCGGAACGGAGCTGGCGCCGGGTCTTGAAGGAACCTTCCGCGCTCGCGTCGATCGCGCTGCCGATCCCGGAGCGGCCTTTGACGCTCCTCGAACCGCCGGAACCGCTCCGGCGTCTCGGCCGCTATTTCTTTCACGGTGATCGGCGCTACGCGATCGAGGCGTATACCCAGGTCGAACGGCTTTCCGGCGAGTGGTGGGAGCCCGACGGCGGCTTCACCCGAACTTATTACCGGGTGCGGGTCCGTAGCGCCGCGGAGGATCCGCAGGATCTGGACGGGCTTCGTGAGCTCTGGATTTTCCGCGAGCAGCGCCGCGCGGGCGAAACCGGAGGGCTCTTTCTTCATGGAATTTTTTGACTCCGGAGCGGAGCCGCCTTCGGGCGGCGAACGGCGCGGCTACGCCGAACTTTCCGCGTTCACGAACTACTCCTTTCTTCACGGCGGATCCTCGCCAGAAGAGCTCGCCGCCGAAGCCGCGCGGATCGGCCTCGATGCGATCGCAGTGACCGATCTCCACGGCGTCTACGGAATGCCTAAGCTCTGGGGCGCGCTCCGCGAGCTCGACCATCCGGTGAAACTCCTCGTCGGCGCCCAGCTCCCGCTCGAGTCGGCGGGTTCGGTGAACCTGATCGCGAAAACGCGCGCGGGATACGGAGCGCTCTGCCGGATCCTGACCGAAGCCCATCGCGACGCTCCCAAAGGAAAATCCATTTTGGGCCTGGACCGGTTTCTCGAGTTGATGCGAGGAACTTCCGGGGCGGACGATCTTTTTCTTTTTCCGCAATGGGAAGAGGTTTGGGAAAATTCCACGGAAGGGAGCCCGAATCCAGAAGGCGACCTCCTTTTTCAGCGCATCACCCGTACCTTCGACTGGATCTCCGGGTTTCCCGTCGAACGTATCTTCATCCCGCTCTCGCGGATGATCGACGGCCGCGACGCCGCGCGGACCGCGTTCGCCGATCGTCTCGCCGCCCTCTTCGGCCGCGAACTCGTCGCCCATAATCGCGTCCTCTACCACCATCCCGAGCGCCGGCGGGTCCAGGACACCTTGAGCTGCATCCGCGAGGGAAAGACGTTCCGCACCGCGGGCTATCTCCTCAAACGAAACGAGGAGGCGTACCTGAAATCGCCCGCGGTCATGCGTTCGCTCTTTTATGATCGGCCGGAGCTCCTCGACCGCGGCCTCGCGATCGCGGCGGAATGCGCGTTCCTCCCCTCGGAGCTTCAGTATCGGTATCCGACGGAGTGGATCCCCGCCGGCCATACCGCCCAGTCCTATCTCGAAGCGCTCTGCGCGGAAGGAATCGCGAATCGGTACCCGGAGGGGCCGTCGGAGCCGGCGAAGAAAATGCTGGCCTACGAACTCGGTCTGATCGCGCACTTGAACTACGCGCACTATTTCCTCACCGTTCACGACATCGTGGCTTTCGCGGTGAAGAATAAAATCCTCTGCCAAGGCCGCGGATCGGCGGCGAACAGCATCGTCTGCTACGTCCTCGGCGTGACCGCGATCGATCCGGTCGATATGGGTTTTCTCTTCGAACGCTTCATCTCCGTCGAACGCGGCGAGCCGCCGGATATCGACATCGATTTCGAGCATGAAAGGCGGGAGGAAGTGCTCCAATACGTTTATCGGAAGTACACTCGCGAGCGAGCGGCGATGATTTCCGCCGTTTCGACGTACGGTCATCGGTCCGCGCTTCGCGAAACCGCGAAGGCGTTCGGCGTCGAGGTCGGTACGCTTTCCGCGCGAAAGGTCGAGAAGATGCTTCTCGATCCGGAACGAACCGATCCCGCGTTCGCCGCGAAAATCGCACGAGTCGCGGAGGAGCTGGATCATTTTCCCCGTCACCTTTCGATCCACTCCGGCGGGTTCACGCTTTCGGCGGATCCGCTCGTCGAGATCGTTCCGGTCGAACCCGCGACGAAGGAAGGACGTACGATCGTGCAGTGGGATAAATACGACCTCGATATCCTCGGGCTCCTGAAGGTCGATCTTCTTTCGCTCGGAATGCTCTCCGCGCTTCGGAAGGGCCTCGAACTCGTCGGCCGCGAACTCTACGGGATTCCTCGAGACGATCGGGCGACTTACGCGATGATCCAGCGGGCGGACACCATCGGAACCTTCCAAATCGAGTCGCGCGCCCAGATGGCGATGCTCCCGCGGCTGAAGCCCGAAAAATTCTACGATCTCGTCGTCGAAGTCGCGCTCGTTCGCCCGGGCCCGATCGTGGGAAAGATGGTTCATCCCTATTTGAAAGGGCGGCGCGAACATGCGGGCGGGCGCGAATGGATTCCGCCGATCCCCGAACTCGGACCGATCCTCGGCCGAACGTACGGCGTGCCGATCTTCCAAGAGCAGATCATGAAGATGGCGATCAAGCTCGCCGGATTCACGCCGGGGGACGCCGATAAACTCCGGAAGGCGATCGGGGCGTGGCGGTCCGCGGGTTCGCTCGATACGATGGGAAAGAAGCTGAAGGAGGGTTTGATCCGCGCCGGCCTTTCCGAAGAATTTTCCGAACGGATTTTCCTGCAGATCCAGGGCTTCTCCGAGTACGGATTCCCGGAATCCCACGCCGCGAGTTTCGCCCTCCTCGCTTACGTTTCCTGTTGGCTGAAGTGTCACCACCCGACCGAATTCCTCGTGGCGATGCTGAACTCGCAGCCGATGGGTTTCTACGCGCCCCATACGCTCGTCGACGACGCGAAACGGAACGGCGTGAACGTCCTTCCGGTCTCCGCGACTCGGTCCGAATGGACGTCCGTTCGCGTGGGGGAGCTCGGTTCGAAAGACGTCCGTCTCGGCTTCCATCAGATCGGCGGAATGGCGGAACCCGAATGGATTCGGATCCAAGCCGCGCGCGCCGGCGACGCGTTCATCGGCCTCCAGGATTTCCTCACGCGGACTTCCGACGAACGGCTGCCGGGACGGCCGCTGCGGAGAAACGTCGTACGGATGATGGCACTCGGGGATGTCTTTCGCGAATTCGGCTTGAATCAGCGGGAGGCCCTCTGGCAAACGCTCGCGTTCGAGACGCTGAAAGGGACGCCGCTCTTTCACGTCGATACGATCCAGTCCGAACTTTTCTCCCCCGCCGAGATGACGGCCCTCGAAGGTTACGAAGCGGTGATGTCGGATTATCACGCGACGGGACTCAGCCCGTGGGGTCACCCGATGGAATGGGTCCGGAAAAAACTCCGCGGGCGTCTCCCGGAAATGAATTCTCAGCGGGCGAAATCGATGCCGAACGGACGGACGCTCGAGATCCCCGGACTTTCCCTCGTCCTCCAACGCCCGCCGACCGCGGCGGGAACCGCGTTTGCGACGCTGGAGGACGAATTCGGATTCCTCGATCTCGTCCTGCGGACGGAGGTCTACGGAAGGCTACGGGACGTGATGAACGACGAACCGTTCGTGATCGTCCGCGGTCAGCTCCAGCGTGACGGACTCGCCGCGAGCCTCGTCGTGAAGGACGTGCGCCCGTTCGTGGGTGCCGGCGAAGACGAGCTGGTGGCGAAATTCGAGCCGGCGGAGGGCGCGCCCGGTGAAATTCGGATTCCCGACGCTCGCGGGTCGATCGCGCGGCAGCACGGCGGAGCCTCGCGGAGAGCGTAAGCTATTCGTCGAGCGCGGCGAGCATCCGGTTCGTGCGGACTTCGTCGAGTAGGAAGAACGACTTCGCGTCGTCGTCCCAGGTATAGACTTCGGCTTCGGCGATATCGAACCACCACCCGTGGAGCTTGAGTTTTCCTTCCGCGATCCGCTTCGCGATGAACGGGTAGCTCCGAAGGTGCTCGAGTTGAAGGAGGACATTTCGCTGGGAGATGAGATTCTGGGGCGCAAAGGGCCGCTGCGCATGAAAAACGAATCGCGCCGGATCGAGCGCCTCCTCGGCGTTCGCGAGCCAGTCGCGGAGGTGGGGGGCGTCGACCGCGGAGCGGCCGGAAATGAGAGCGCCGATCGCGCCGCATTCGGAGTGGCCGCAAACGAGGATCGAACCCACTTCGAGCCGTTCGACGCCGAACTCGAGCGCCGCGATTTCCGAAAGGTCGCCCTTCGACGTTCCGTCGGGGTTCGCCGGCGGAATCATGTTTCCGACATTTCGGATGACGAGCATGTCGCCGGGCTCGGTCGAGGCGAAAACGTTCACCGCGACCCGGCTGTCCGAACAGACGATGAGGATACAGTCTGGACGCTGACCGAAGGCCAGCTTCGCGAAGGTGCCTTTCACCGTCGGACGGACCCGTTGGCGAAAATCAAGAATACCCTGCAGGAGCTTCCGCATGAGGTTGTTTTAGAGCAGAAACGGGATTCCGGTAAGTTAAATAAAGATCAATAAAAACAAAGGTTAATCGGACTTGGACGCAGTGCATCGTTTTCCATTGCTCCGGGCGGGGGCCCGTTCTATACCCTACCGATGAATCGGGCGGGTCCTCTACCATTTCGAAAATATGAATCCGGGTCCCGCCGGAACGCCGCGCTCGCCGTCGCGCTCTTTCTCGCCCTGACCGGCTGTAAAAAATCGTCGTCCTCGAATAGCGGCGAGTACGTCTGTTCAGACCACGACCACGCGTCCTACATCGCCCAGAGCAAGGAATACCTCGTCTCCGACGGCGAAGGGGTCGTGACTCCGGCGAGCGCGAAACCGATCGTCGAAGGCTATTTCGGGAAAAAGTACAATCAGGATTGGCTCGCCTCCGTCGGCCATTCGTCGATCATCGACACGATCGATTTCATCGAGTCGACCGGCGCGACCGTCTACCACTCGGATCCGATTTCGAAGATCAGCAACTTGAACCTCGAGTCGACCCCGGTCATGCCGTGGGACATCGACCGAGTCTGGCGCGAAGCCGATCAGCCGATCTCCGGTTCTTCCTGCGCCTTT
>JAYVXM010000280.1:0-1759 GCA_043785205.1 Bdellovibrionales bacterium | reverse complement strand
CGACGGTGAAGTCATCGACGCCGAGTTCGAGCGAGAGGCGGTAGACGGAGAGCGGGTGTAGCGGATAATCCTCGTCGTCGTCGAGGTACGAAAAACCGGACGGCGCGACCGGTCCCTTCTTCGATTTCGACTCATTCGCGACGCCGGAACGGTTCGCGAACTGGGAAATCAAATTCAGGGATTTTTCGAAACGGTAGAGGGTATCGCCGACGAGACAGTACGAGGACGAAAGGCGGCCGACGGCGGTCAGTTTTTCGAGCTCGGCCGATTCGATCCGGAATCGTTCGCTGCGGAATTCGTAAGTGAGGAGGCGCCCGAGCTGGCCCTTCGCCCCGACGTTCAGGGAGTGGAGCTTCAACGGCGTCGTATCGTACCGGACGTTCAGGTTCTCGTGGTAGACGATCTGGGCCTTATGCTCGTGGGAGAGGAGTTTCGCGAGACTCTCGAGCATGTTCGCGCCCTGGTAGGTCACTTTCGGCGCGTGCACGTTGTGGATCACCGGTACGAACTCGTGGAGGAGTTTCAAGTGAAGGTCGTCGGTGGTGCGATAGTTTTCGGAATCCTTCTTGATGATCTGATGGAGGGTCGAAATGACCTGCTTTTCCCGGATCGGATCGTCGTAGCGAAGGGCGGCCTCAACGGTGATCCCCGTGAGGATTTTATCCTCGTAGATCGCGCGCACGAACGCGACGGGCTCCGCGCGAATCGTCTTCGGAATCACGGGTTTCTTCGGAGGCGCGAGCGACTCGTCGTGGACCGCGGAGCCTTCGTTCGCGTCCGTGATCCCGGCGCGAAGGAGGGAGCCGCGCGCGAGAACCCACGACGCGAGCGCCGCGATATGCCGGCAATGTTTCTCGTAGATCCCGTGCGCCGAGCAGGTGCAGCTCGACGACCGGATCGTGCCGCGATCCATGAGGAGCGTCGTCTTGAGTTTGTCGAGCTTTCCGGCCGGCGTTTCCTCGGCGATTTCTGCGGTGACGAGGTGATTCTTCAGTTTGACTTGGGCGACGCGATTTTCCCGAAAAGAGGTCTGCCCTCTTTTCCAAGTACCGGGTTGGAAGTCTTTCTTGATTTGATTCAGGAAGAGCATGCGTGAGCTACGGGGAAATCCTTAGGATATTTGATCGGCGAAGGTTCGCCGGCGACATCGGAGCCACAAAACACGGATCCACCGGTTATAGCAGTCAGCCACGGGAAAGGCTCGAAGAAACACCAAAGCAAAACCCCCCGAGCCGCTAAGCTCGAGGGGTTTTACTTGAGAGAGGAGGTTATGAGTGCCCATATCCGTATGGACGTCCGCCATTGTGCAGGGCAGGTGCCAAGAGTGATGCGCGGCGTAGGTTTTTTCTCCCGCCCGCCGAAAGCGAACCATTTCAAGCGCCTAGCGGTCGTGGGGCTCAATCGTTTTTGCGCGCGTTTTCGGAAGGGGCGTCGAAAGGATCCGGAAGTTTAGGCATCTGACTGGATCTTGGACGCCGGCGAACGAGTCGAGTTTTTTACGGCATCCCCTTTAGCGAAATTTTTTCGAATCCTTCCGAAAACACTAACTTCCTGTAAATAGGAGATATTTAATCTTGCTCCGAGCGATCGCGTTCTCGGCGAAGAATTCAGTCCACCCCGAAAAACAATGCGGCGAGTCATTGGTGCGTTATTTACGAAGGTGGAACTCCGACAATTCGGGCTCGGACGGGTCCGCAGATCCGCTTGATTTCGCTCGGACGAACCGCTGGGTCTAAACGTCTTGAACGGCGCCCCTCGA
>JAYVXM010000279.1:0-1761 GCA_043785205.1 Bdellovibrionales bacterium | reverse complement strand
CGAAGACCGCACTCGCCTATCTTCTGAAAAAGACGGGCTAACGATGAAGAACTTCGGACGGCTCCTCACCCTCGTCGCGCTGACCGGTATTTTTTTCGAGGGGCGGCCCGTGCGCGCGGACGAGTCCTATACGTTCGTGGTGAAGAAGGCCGACGAGAAGGCCCAGGCGAAAAAGGGATGGAACCTCTCCGATTGGATCGCTTCCCGCGATACGATGAAGACGCGGGACCTTTGGCTCGCGATGCACACGCCGAATCCGTATGAGTTTTACCTCGGGGGGGATTACCGCTTTCTTGATTCCCCGAAGGATGCCCGGGACCATCGGTTCCAATTCGGGGCGTTCGCCCGGATTTTCGGTCTGACTTTCGAGCGCGAAAGCGGTCCCGCGCGTTGGAACGCGCTCTTCAATCTCCGCCTCTTCGGTCTCTATCAGCAGGGGACGAATTTGACTCTTTTCGCGGGAATGCGTTCCCAGTCCGCGCCGATCACCTTCCGGAGCTCGATCTACGGAGCGACCATCACGCTCTACCTCATGCGCCTCGGGGGAATCGAAACCCAGTACCGGATCTACGGCGCGGGAACCTCCGATCCGACCGGAGCCGGCGCGGGGGGAACCGAGTTCGAAGCGAACCTCCTCATCGACTACCGATTCCTCCGGATCTACGGCGGTCTTTTGCAAACGCACGTCGATCCGACCCGCTCGAGCGGTTATCAAATCGGCGGTCGATTTTACTTCTAAAAAAAACGAAACTGTCAGGAAAATGGCTTATTTTCGGCAGTTTCGGTGACTTTTTTCGGAGTCAGTCCGTCCGAAGGCCGAGAAATGTCGTCGCCGAATTCACGTTTTTCACGGAGTTATTCAATAAAATTTGCGTAAAAAAAGGCCGAAAAGAAGGTCTTTTATCGATACCTGATTTTTACCGTCCGGCAATTTCCGCCGCGCTGGCCCAGAGATTGCTCAAAGAAGACCCGTCTGAGGCTGGCGTTCCGAGAAACCGCTCTTCGAACGTCGCCCACCTCCAGGCAAATCCCACCTAAAAATCCGATTTCGTAATCCCACGCGAAATCAAAGTCCCACCACCCCGCCCTACATGGAGGTTGTCTATGTTCGTACGCAAGCCCGTATTCCTATTTGCCGTTCTCGCTCTGTCCGTCGTATCGGCCCAACTCGCCGCCGCCGGCACGAATTCGACGAACATCGTCGGGGGAATCCCCGTTTCGCAGACCGATCCGGACGGGGCTTCCACCGTCGCGATCGTGATTAGCATGGCGAAGGGCCAGGCGATCTGTACCGGGTCGCTTCTCGCCTCCGACATTCTCGTCACCGCCGCTCATTGCGTGACGAGCCCGACCGGCGGCACGGTGTCTCCCAATCAAATCACATTGGTCTTCGGGAGCGATATCCGCAGCAGTAACCGCGTTCTAGTCCGCGCCACCGGCGTGAAGAAAAATCCGGGGTATAGTCCGAGCGCGACCGGCGTTGACCAGAACGACATCGCCATCATTCATTTCTCTTCGGCCCTTCCATCGGGCTACCAGCCCGCGAAACTCCTTCGTTCGAGCTCCTCGCTCAGCACCGGATCGTCGGTCGTCCTGATCGGTTACGGCGTGAACACGATGGCCGGCGGGGGCAGCGGCGAAGGGATCCTCCGGAAGGTGAACGTCGCGATCGCGGACGGGAACTTCGCGCGAACGGAAGTCCTGCTCGACCAGCGGACCGGGAAGGGCGCTTGTCACGGCGATTCCGGCGGGCCGGCATTT
>JAYVXM010000278.1:0-6010 GCA_043785205.1 Bdellovibrionales bacterium | reverse complement strand
TTCTATAACTACTTTCTGAACCAGATCAAGCGCGTCGCCCTCGATATCGACGGTTTCAATCAGGACTTCCTGAACATCGTTCGGCGTAGCCAGATCCAGTCGCGAAGCGGCGCTCCCCGGGAGGTTTGACGATGGCGTTCCAACCCGGAAAAACCCAGACCGCCCTCTCCGAAATCAACGTCACTCCGCTCGTCGACGTGATGCTCGTCCTCCTCATCGTCTTCATGATTTCCGCGCCGCTCATGCAGCAAGGGATTCAGGTCGATCTGCCGAAAGCGAACGCGCCGACGCTCAGCGAGATTCCCGACCAGCTCATCCTCGTCGTCGATAAGGCCCGATCCCTGACGATGAACGGAAACCGCGTGGCCGAAGGTTCCCTCCGAACCCGTCTCGCGGCGATCGCGAAGGCGAAGCCGGATATTCAGGTTTTTATTCAGGCCGATAAGGCGATTCCGTACGGATACATCGCCCAAGTCATGGCCGAGGTGAAGCAGGCCCAAATTACCCGGGTCGGTCTCGTGACCGAACCGGGCGACCCGAACAGTCGGCTTTAGGAACGACGAGAGAGCGCATGGACGCGATTCGCGAAGACCAACTCGGACGCGCGATGACCTGGTCGCTGATCGGCCACGGGGCGATCGCGATCGCCCTCATTCTCAAGAGTCTCGTTTTCCCGGGTAATCCGGTCATGATCGCGCCTTCCCTCCGCGTCGATCTCGTCGGTCTCCCGGACCTCCTGAAAAAGGACCTTTCGAGCGTGCCGAAAACGCTCCCGAAATCCGACCTCCAACAGAAACTCGAGGAAGCCGCCCGCGACGCGAAGAAAATTAAGCCCGTCCCCCAAGAAGAGGCCGTCAAACCGGATGAAATGGTCCTGAATCCGAAGAAGGTCGAAAAGAAAGCCGAACCGGACGACGAAAAGGCGAAGGCGAAGGAAAAGGCGAAGAAGATCGATTCGGCGCTCGCGAAGATCCGCGCCCTTGAACGCCTAAAGGAAAAAAGCGACGCCGAGACATCCGACGACGACGCCCTCGTGATCAAGGGCAATCAGATCTCGAAGGGAACGAGCCTTTCCGGCGACGCCCGCGAGAACGCCCAGGCCGGCTATTACGATCTCGTTCGCGAAGCGCTCGTCGAGTACTGGTCGCTCCCGCCGTGGCTCGGGCGCCAAAAACTCTCGGCGCAAATCCAGATTCGGATCGATCCGGCCGGTCGCGTTCTCTCTGCGAAATTCACGAAACCTTCCGGGAACGCCCAATTCGACGAGGCGATCCAGGCGACCATCAAGGAAGCCCAACCGCTGCCGCGGCCCCCGAAAGAACTCCTCAGCTCCCTCGCCGACGACGGAGTGATCGTCGGCTTCCCTCTCTAAGGAACTCAAATGATGAAAACGAAAATGAATCCGTTGGCCGCCCTGCTCGCCCTCTCCGTTCTTCTCCCGTCTTTCTCGGTCGCCGAAGAAGGCGAGGCGCCGAAGGACCAGCCGTACATCGCGGTCGGACAAGCGAAGACCCGCAAGACGATCATCGCGCTTCCGGGTTTCGTCGGGCCCGCGACCCTGAAATCGGCCGGCGAGAAAACGCTCGAAACCGTGCGGTCCGATCTTCTCTATATGGATTCCTTCCAAGTCCTCGACGCGAAGGCGTACCTCGATACTTCCACGGGCGTCGCTCCGGGAAGCTTCCAAATGTCGAACTGGAGTTCGATCCAAGCGGAATTCGTATTCAAAGCCGAGCTAAAGCCCGCCGAAGGGGGCGGCCTCGCCCTCGAAGGTTACCTTTACAACGTGGCGAGCGGGTCGGCGGTGCTGACGAAACGCTACCTCTCGAGCCTCGGCGACCTAAAGACGCTCTCGCATACGATCGCGAACGACATCGTGAAAACGATCACGGGTCTTCCGGGCATCTTCCTCACGAAGATCGCGATGGTCTGCGACCGGACGAAGCACAAGGAAATTTACGCGATGGACTTCGACGGATCGAACGTCCGCGAACTCACGCATCACAACTCCGTCACCCTGACGCCCGCGTGGAGCCCCGACGGAACGAAGATCGCCTATTCGCTCATCGCGAAGAATAAGAAGAACGTGAAGAACGTGAACCTCTACGAATTCGACTTCCGCACGAGTCGGATCAAGATGCTTTCCGACCGGATGGGGATCAATAGCGGCGCCCACTACCATCCCGACGGAAAAAAGATCGCGCTCACGATGAGCTTCCTCGGGAATCCCGAGATCATGGTCTTCGATCCGGACACGAAAAGCGTGACCCGGCTCACGAATTCCCCCGGCGTCGACGTCGATCCGAACTGGTCGCCGGACGGGAAACACCTCTCGTTCGTCTCGAACCGGGCGGGCGCGCCGATGATCTACCGGATGAACGCCGACGGATCCGACGTCCGCCGACTCACGTTCGCGGGCAGCTATAACGCGACTCCGTCCTGGTCGCCCCAGAACAATAAAATCGCGTTCGCCGGCTGGATTGACGGCCGCTTCGATATCTTCCTCATGAATCCGGACGGCACGAATATCGAGCGCCTTTCGAAGAATCAGGGAAACAATGAAGACCCCTCGTTCAGCCCCGACGGAAATTTCGTCGTCTTCAGCTCGAACCGCGCCGGTCAGAAGAACATCTACGCGATGAACATCGACGGCACTTTTGTCAAACGGCTGACCTACGGCCTCGGCGATTGCGTCTCGCCGCGATGGTCGAATACGCCGAAGTAGGCGTTTCGCAGGCGCTCGACCTACTCCTGACCCGACCCTGACCAATCCCTGATGAGGTCCCCATCGGCCCCTGACCGACCGCGCGCACGCTTGAAAGCATGATACAAACCGCCGCTCGACGCTTTCGCGAAGGATTCGACCAACTCACCCTCACCTCGAAGCTCGTTCGCACCAGACTCCTCCAAAGCTATACCCCGAAAGTCGGGATCTACGTCGAAACCGAGATCGTTCCGGTTCGCCCTCAGTACCGCCCGATCTAAACCCACGCCCGATCGGAGCCTTACCCGAGAAGATAATGGCCAAGGTCGGCGGGAGTCTTGAAGAGTTCGGTCGCGCCCGCGGCGCGGAGTTCCGCGGCCGAGCCGTGGCCCCAGAGGACGCCGACGCAGTCGACTCCGTTTTTCCGCGCGCCGACCGCGTCGAACTGACGATCCCCAATCATCAACGCGTTCGCCGGATCGAGATGCTCCATCTTCAAGGCATGCGCGATGACCTCGGCCTTATCCGAGCGGGTATCGTCGAGTTCCGATCCGTAAACGCCGTCGAAAAAAGAATCGAGCGCGAAATGTTCGAGAATCCGGATCGCGTACACGCGCGGTTTCGAAGTCGCGAGAAAGATCCGGGCGTTCGCGGCCTTGAGTTTCGCGAGCAATTCCGGAATTCCGTCGTAGACGGTATTCTCGAAAATGCCGGTCACCTCGTAGGTCTCGCGGTAAAGCTCGAGCGCACGCGCGGCTTCGCCCTTCCGCGCCGGGCCGAGGAGCGTTTCGAACGACTGCTTCAGCGGCGGGCCGATGCACCAGATGAGTTCGCGCTCCGGTGGCGGCGCGACTCCGAGGCGTTCGAGCGCGTACGCGATCGAACGCGTGATCCCGATCCAAGGATCGGTGAGGGTGCCGTCGAGATCGAAGAGAAAGATCGGTTTACGGAGAGTGAGGTGCACCTAGAAAGCTTACCGGATTGGCGGAAAAGGAAAAGGCCCCGGGATTTCCCGGAGCCCTTTCACGTAAGTAGGCTCGCCGCCGGCGAGCTGTTCTAGTCGAGCGGAAATCAGGCGGTCTTCGACTTTTCGCCGAGCCACCACTGCTTCGCCCAAGTGGTTTCCGTGCGGTCCACCCACGGGTTCGTGCGCACTTCTTTCCAAACGAATTTTTCGAGGTCATCCCAGTTCTTCGCGTCGACCCAAACCATCGCGTCCCAGGATCCGGTGGTGGACCAAACGCCTTTAACCCAACCGTTCTTCGACCAATTTTCCCAAGCGTTTTCGGGAGTGCCCGGCTTCCATTTCACGTGTACCCATGCTTGCCATTGATTCGCCATTTTTCGAATTCTCCTTCCGCTATGTTAGCGGAAAGCCGAAGACCGACGAGAAGAAAAATCGCGGAGAATGAGCGCCAATCCCCAGACGCTAAACAATCCCATCATGCCGGCCCATGCGGTTAACCACCCGCGGTCGATGAGGATTCCGGTCAGGATCGGTCCGATGATGGAACTCATTGAATTCAGGCCCTGAATCAAGCCCATCATCCGCCCCTGTTCGTGTCGCCCGGCTTGGCGCGAGACGAGGGCGGTCAGTGAAGGCCGGAGTCCGCCGGTGCCGAATGACGCGAACGTCGCGGCGACTAAGAGCACCGGAATCGACCGGGCGAATCCGAGCGTGAGGTACCCGATCGCCGCGCTTGAGAATGCGAAAATCACGAGGCGCTCCTCGCCGTAGCGTTTGACCATTCTCGCGAGAAATCCGCCCTGAATAAAAATTCCGAGAAACCCCGTATAAGCGAAAAGATATCCCACTTCCCGCGGACCGAACGGAATGCCGTGCCAGGTGAAACGGCGTTCCGCGAAGAGCGCGATTCCGGCGATGAAAAAGGAGAAGGCCATGAAGAAGGCGCAGAATTGAAATAAGGTCGAAGAAATTTTCGGATTCTGGAAATCCTTGCGATACGAACCGAATTGGAAAAGGCCGAGCTTGCGCTCTTCGCCCGGGCTTACGTGACGAGCGGGCTCCGGCAGGATGAAAACCGTTCCGAGGATACTCAGAAATGAAAGTCCGCACGCCATATAGACCGGATAGACGAAACCATAGTGCGAAAGAAACCCGGAGAGCGCAGGTCCGATCAAGAAACCGAAGCCGAACGCCATACCGATGATCCCGAAGGACTTCGCCCGGTCTTCCGGCGGCGTCACGTCGGCGATGTACGCCTGGGCGACGGAAAGATTTCCGGCCGTCGATCCATCGATCAAACGGGAAAGAAAAATCATCCAGAGCGCGCCCGCCCGCGCGAGAATGATGAAGCCGATGAGGGTGCCGATCTGACTTAAAATAAGGACGGGACGCCGGCCGAACCGATCCGAAAGCGCGCCCAGAAAAGGACCCGAGATCAGCTGGCAAGCCGCGTACGCGGAAACGAGAAGTCCGACGACCGAAGGCGAAGCGCCGTACCGCTCGGCGAAGAACGGGAGGAGCGGGATCACCAACGTCAAGCCGAGCACGTCGACGGCGACGATGAGCGATATAGGGAGCAGCTGGGAACGCTTCACTCCCCCGAAAATAACATAAAACGCTCAGGGGGTCAGTTTCGCTCGCGAGGCGCGCGCATGGCATCCGCGATGGCGGTCATCTGGTCTTCCATCGCCTTCGCGTGCGCGCACGGTGCATAGCCAGAGGTCGGTGTGAATTCGTAATCCGCCATCAGTCCTTGACGCTTGGCGAGCGCCTGCCGCTTCGCGATAAAATCGTCCAGCTGACCGAGGCGAAGATCGCGCATCGGGACGTAACGGTCGAGTCCGCGGCGGAGGTCGAAGAGACCGTTCGTCGACGTGAGTAAGGAAAGCTCGTCATACATCGAGGTCAGGGCGTTATAGAGATTTTGGATGCTCGTCTTCGAGTGATCGATGTACCAGCTCGCGTTTTGGTAGGAACCGGCCGGCACGTACGTCAGCTCGCCGATCCGGTACTTGTCCTGGAGCGTCGCCTCGACGGTCACTTCTTCGAATTGGTACTGGATCACGAGCACGTCGATCACGTCGATCAGCTGCTGGAAAAGCGCGGAGACCTTGATCGCGTAATCGCGGTCGGAAAGGGAATGATCCTTCTTGAGGACCGAGATCGCATTGAAGAGCTTGTTTCCGAGATTCCGGTTCAAATCGTCGTTATAACCGGCGGCGGCCGCCTGGGTCTTGAAATTGTGGTGCATGAACTCGTGTACGAGCGTCCAACGTCCGGCGTCCTCGCGGACGATGATGGCCGCTTGCTTCCGGAGCGTCGGAAGTCCGCGCGTTTTC
>JAYVXM010000277.1:0-1765 GCA_043785205.1 Bdellovibrionales bacterium | reverse complement strand
ATCGGCGGGAAGAAGAATGCGAACGCGATTTGGACGAACAACGCGTAAGTGAAAAGTCGATTCGGAAATGGCTTCATGTTAGTCGTAAGTCATCATGGACCGGTTTCGACAGCTTTTCCAGATAGGCCTTCGCGATCGATGGTTCCGAGCGAATCTCCTATTGCGGGTTCTCATATTGATTTGGGTTTTTACTCGCGGAACCGCGATGCTCGGGGATTCCGAATATTATCTCGCCAGCATGCGTTCCATTTGGGGCGGCGAGTGGGGTGGCGCGACGTTTCGCGCTCCGCTTTATGCCTGGTTCCTCGCCGCGGTCGGCGGGCCGGTCGTCGCGTCGACCCTCGTTTCCTTGATGATCTGGCTCGTCGGCGTCGACCTGTCACGAAGGGTCGACCGATGGATCGCGCTCCTTTGGCTCTTTGATCCCGTCTTTCTCGTCCTTGGCCTCGCGATCATGTCGGACGCCTTATTCGCGCTTTTCGTCTATGGCTCGGTCCTGATGTTCCGTGCGTATCGGCAGAGCCCGGATAAAAAAAGCGTACCCCTTCTCGGGGTATTCCTGGCGGCGACGATCCTTACTCGACCGATCGGAATCCTCTTCGCGATTCTCGTCGCGGCGTTCATGTTAGTCCCGCCCACGCGCGCAAGATTCGCCGCCGTCCTGATCGCCGGAACCCTCGCGCTCGGCCTCGTTTTTCCGAGACTCTACTGGAACTTTCGGCACGACTCCGGATGGACCATCGCCGCGCAAGGCGAAACCTTCCAAATGGCCGTCGCCGCCGCCGTCGAATACGCGGGATCGGGTCTCAGTTACACCGCGACGGAAGCGAAATGGGTTTCGGATCACGCCGAAAATCCGCGCGATTCCGCATTAATCCGCGAAACACTTCTCCGAAAATTTCCCACCTGGTTAAAGCTTTCGATTAAGGGAGGACTCCGGACCTTATTTGGTCACGTGAACGTCGAGGTCGGAACTTTCGCGATCGGACATCCCGTCGTCGGACCGGGATGGTTTTCCGAAGGAAATCCCGGAACGCCGTGGAGTTCGGAGGAAAAAGGCCTCTGGATCTTCGGCCTTCTCATTACGATCGCTTACGCCGTCGTGGAATATGTCGTGCTTTTACCGGCAGTCTTTACCGGTTTTCCAAGGATTTCCGTATGGCATCTCTGGATCGTACTCGGGGCCGCCGGGTTCACCGCGGCGCCGCAACTCTTCGGCGATTGCCGTTTTCGGCTCCCGCTCCTGGCCCTTTTATTCGCGGCGCAGACCGCCAATAATTGCGGGAAATCCCCGAAAGGCGATCGCGGGTGAACGACGATAAATCGCCTTCGCAAGGGTAATCGCGAAGAGCTTCAGGATCAGAAAAGGGAAGACGACGCGAGGGCAATGTCGCCGAAAGAATCGAACCGAGTTCCGAACCACAAAGGCGTTATGGATCGCCCGATCGTGTACTCGCGCTCCGCCGCGCGGAGCCGCAAGGTGCTTCAAAGTGGCCGCGGGATCGAAGACGAGCGAATTCGGGAATTTTTTGACCATTCGTAGGGCGGCTTCGCTCTCGAAAAAATATCCGTTCCCTCCGAACCCTTCGTCGAATCCGTCGATCGCCTCGAGTTTTCGACGGTCGAACGACATATTCGCGCCCTGAGAAAAAACCGTCCGCTGGCGTTTAAGCCCGTTAAATCGAAAAACCATTCGCCCGGTCCAGCGATGAAAGACTCCGACGGCGTCGACCTGATCCGCCGGAAGATCCCCCGTCGGCTGTTC
>JAYVXM010000276.1:0-1787 GCA_043785205.1 Bdellovibrionales bacterium | reverse complement strand
ATGGTCTTTAGAACGATGGGAGCCTCGTTCCTTGACGCCGGCATGCGCTTTTATTTCTAATCGAACCCGCGCGGCGGCCCTCGCGTTCGCGCTCCTTTCGGTTCTCGCGGTTTCCGCCCGCGCCGACGATCCTCCACCGCCCGCGCCGTCGACCGTTCCCGCCACCGCTCCGGACGCCGGTGCCTCGGGAAACGGTCGCACCGTCCAACCGGAGGAAGACGATTACAAACAGACCCCGTACACGAGCTTCGGCGAATTCAACGACGAGGAAGAAGCGGAAGACACGAAATTTTTCCAGTATGGGCGCTTCTTCGGCGTGAGTCTCGGTCTCGGCTACGAAGGCGCGATGGGAAATCGCGGTTCGCTCTATACGGGCGGACTCCCCGCCTTCTCGCTCCGCGTGCATTACTGGTTCGATTTCAACTTCGCGCTCACGCTCGGAATCTATTCGGCGAAACACCAGTATACGGGATTTAAAGAAGGACGCGGGAGCGATCCGAAGCAAAGTAACGACGTCGATATCTTCGAATTCGGTTCGGAAATTCGCTATTATTTCGATACCAAAGACTCGACCGCGCCCGTCACGTTCGCGGGGCCGTTTCTCCTCGTCGGAGTGGGGAGCTACGCGAAGGCGGAAAATGACGTCCTCTCGCCCGACGGGACGAATAAGAGCACCGCGCTCGGCTTTTCACTCGGAGGCGGGCTCGAATTCCCGCTGAGGCCCCACAAAAGTTACCTCGATCTCGAAACGAAGTTTCACTCGGTTTCGTTCAACGACGACGGGCTGAACGTGACTACCGGCACCGGTAAGGTCGTGAAGGACACCCACGGCATGTTCTTCACGATCATGGCGTCGATTCTCTTCACGTACTGAGTGTCGAAAGGTCCTGTTCGTATTCCTTCTTGAAATCGGAATCGACCGCGAAGTCCTCCGGCCCGAGTTCCCGGGCCGTCATGCCGTCGTCCACGCGCGGAGCGCGCATCTCGCGGCCGGTCGAACTCCGTTCGAGTTTTCGCTTCGGACCCGTCCGGCTCTTGCCCTCGACGAAGAGAAGCCGGACCGGCGTGCCCATGAAGCCCCACTTTTCCCGAAGCGCGTTCAGGAGGTGGCGGCTCAAGCTGAAGTGGACCTTATCCGGATGCGACACGTGGCAGACGAACGTCGGCGGGTGGCGCGAGACCTGGTGACAGAGGTAGAACTTCACGTTGTAGGGGTTATGTACTTCGCTTTCGAGGCGAATCCAGTTCGTGAACTCATGCGTGGAGATCCGCGTCCGACGTTGCTCGAGGATGTCGTAGATGAGTTCGCCGAGATCCTGGAATCCCGAGCGTTCCTTCGCGGAGATGAACATCAGCGGTGCGTAGCGCAGGAATCCGAAGTTGTACCGGACCTGCTCCATCGCCTGTTCTTTCGTGAAGCCTTTCTTATTCCGCTGGGTATCCCATTTGTTCATGACGAGGATCACGGAGCAGCCCGTCTTCTCGATCATGCCGGCGATCTTCTCGTCCTGATCGGTCATGCCGCCTTCGGCGTCGAGCATGAGGATCGTGACGTGCGCGCGTTCGACGGCCTTCTGGGCCTGGATGATCGAAAGGACTTCGATCCCCTGCTCGGTCTTGGATTTCCGGCGGATGCCGGCGGTGTCGATGACGACGAGGTCGCGGTCCCCGACCCGGGCGAGCGAATCGATCGCGTCGACGGTGGTCCCGGCGACCGGGCTCGTGATCATCCGTTCTTCCTTCAGAATGGCATTCACGAACGTCGACTTGCCGACGTTCGGGCGGCC
>JAYVXM010000275.1:0-1790 GCA_043785205.1 Bdellovibrionales bacterium | reverse complement strand
TTCGGATCGAGGAGCCCGAGGTCGCCGTTCTCGTTGATGAAGAAGGTATAACGTCCCGTGCGGTAGAAATCGCCGATCGCGCGGGCGTTCGGGTTCACGTTCGCCCAGTCTTCGTGGAGGTATACGTAGTCCTTGAAGGCCTTCTTGACCGCCTTGCGGGTGGCGTCGCTCATCGCGTCGCGCCCCTTCTTGAAATAGCCGCGAAGTTTCTCGAGCTCGCTCGGATTAAAGCGGTTCGGATCGGTGAAGAAATTCTGGACATCGGTCCGACCGCCGCCCGGCTGGGATTTCTCGAGATCGTCGATGAAGGTCTGGAACTTCTTCTCCCCGGTGAGGAATTCCTCCGCTTTCGCGGCCTTCGAGATCATCACCGCTTCGGTACGGGTCGGCGGAAGATCCTTCGCCGCCGAATGGACCAATTCCTCTTCCCATTGCTTCGACTGGACGATAAGGACCGCCTCCTGCTGCTCGGTCGTGCCGACCTTCGCGATGAGGGCATCCATCTCTTCCGGAGTAGCGCCATCGGCCGTGGCCTTCGCGAACTGGGCGCGGGCGTTCATGATCATGCGATTCCGGGCGGCTTCCGTGGCCCGGTCCACTTCGGCGCGAATGGCCTGGAGATTGATCGGTTCGCGCTGGAGCGCCTCCGCGATCGCCTTCGCTCCGAGTTCGTTGTTCGCTTGGAAAAGAAGCTCCGCTTCCTTCTTGTTCTCGTCACGAAGGAACTCGAAAACCTTCTTCAACTCCGCCTTGTCCTTGAAAATGACTCCCATCTTATCGCCGAGCAATTCGACTAGCCCGCGACTGACCTTCATTTCCTCGACGAGGGTTTTCCCGGTCTGAACGGCCGCCATTCGGCGCATGCTTCTCAGCGCGGGCGCGGCGCGATCCCAATATTCCCGGACCCCGTCCGCGAAGCCCTTTTCCTTGATCAGCTTCGTAAGGCTCTTCGTTTCGACGGCGGCTAAAACCTCCGGCGAGGAGGCGCTGGCCAGCCGAACGAGCTTCTTCGCTCCGGTGAAGCCGAGCGTCCGGGCGACGCCCGGAATCGTGAAACCCGCGAACTGGAATATTTCCCCGGCGATCGCGAAATAACTCATCCGCTGCTGACCGTTCAGTTCCTCTCGCAACTGCCCTATTTTCTCGCGATCGACCATCGATCCGCCGGCGAAGCGCCCTTCCTGCATATTTTGAATGCGCGAATTCGCGACCTGGAAGGTGAAGGCGAGCTGGGGCGGCATTTTGAAGTGATAGGTCGCGACCATGAGGTAGGTCTGGAACGTGAAGATGATCGTCACGATCCCCAGATTCCCCGTCATCTGAAGGAAGACGAACCGGGCGACGCCGATGAAAAAATTACCCGTTAGCGCGAGCGCGCCGCCACCGGTAAGCACGGTCGCGATAAGCTGGAGGACGACGACGACGCCGATTGCGATCATCAGCGGCGTCGAATAGGGATCGATGTAATCCTCCATGACGGCCTGGCCCCAGCTCCGGCTTTCCTTGAGGATCTGGGCGTCCCACGTTTTCATCGATGGGTCGGTGCTCAGCATATCCCGGATGCCGTTGATGGCGAGGAACATCGTCCGAAAGTTGTCGTCGTCGCGATAGCGTTTAATATCGGCCTGGCAAAACGTCTCGATTTTACCGACGTCGTTGGAGGCGGCGCGACTGAGCGTGGAGCGGAAAAGTCGGTGATATCCAGAGCCGTCGCCGAAGCCGCTTTCGGGGGACCAAACGGTCGCTAACTTTTCCACGAGGATCGGCGATTCCTTTTCATTTTTCTTCCA
>JAYVXM010000274.1:0-6099 GCA_043785205.1 Bdellovibrionales bacterium | reverse complement strand
AGCCATGCTGTGAAATCAGGGGTTTACGCCCCGATCGACACGAAAACCTATCTTAAATTTTCACCCTAACTGTGTCGATCGAGCCCGGACAGGACAGTGGATAATTCGGGGAACTTGGCGATGAAAAGCTGCAATTATTTTAATTCGTCGTCAGGATCTATTGACCTGTTTGTGGCTCCCGGTAACACGGTCATTGAAAATTGAGACTGCATGGCCGTGCTTCTTTCCCGCCTCACGAAGCTCGCCCTAACCAGCAATTTGGATATCGCGCATGCAACTCCTCTTTGGAGTAATAAAACGATCCGATTCCAGGCGATTACTTGCCGTCAGGCAATCAATGAGGAAGAGGATATTTTTAATTTGGTGCTCCATCCTGCCCAAACCAACTAGAACTAAAACGCAGATTCGGGAAGGATCGAATCCCTTCGAAACGGCGTCGAAACCGGTGTACGGCGGTCGAAGGTACTTCCTTAAAACGCTTTCGGAAAATGCGGGAATCTCCCCTTAGACTCCGGCAACTGACCCAAAGTTCCGAACTCGCAGAGCGTCGCCATCGCTTCCCAAATCTTGGCGACCGCGGGATGGTCGTGGGCCTTTTCGGCCGCCTCGCCGGAAATCCATTCGAAGATTTCCAAAAGCGTTCCGTCGCCGGACCGGCCGATCAACGATTCGCGATCCGTGACTAATCCATATTCTTTAAGCACTCGAAAATGCTTACGCACCAAGGGCTCCAACTCCTTTAGTTTTCCGTCCTTCGGGCGATACATTGCGATTACGATTTCGGGTCTCTGTTCCATATTCACTCCTTTTCAAACCAGTTCAACCATCCGCCGACCACTCGATGCAGCTTCCGGCGATTTAAGAGATACCGTCTTTCCCGGCCGATCTTCTCCACTTGGATCAGTTCGGCCTTTTCGAGCACCTGGAGGTGCCGAGTCATGGTTGGCCAGCTACAGCTAAAGCGCTCAACGATTTCTCCGGCGGTCATCTCGCCGTGTCGCCCCAATAATACGACGAGGATCCGTCTCCGCGCCTCGTGCGCGAGGGCGGAGAAAATCAGGTCGTATTCCTCGAGTTCTTTTTCGGCTCGACTCTTCACCGATTAATCATTTAGCTATTTAGCTAAATAATGTCAAATACGAAAATGAGGCGGTCCGGAGAGCTCGCCTTTTTACGCCTCGCCCCTAGATTTCCAACGTGGTCGGTTCGTTTGAAATACGATCGGGCGATCGCCACTCGAGCGAGCTCTCGACCGGTACGAAGCCAAGCATCGTTTTTGGAATCATGC
Organism: Bdellovibrionales bacterium; assembly: GCA_043785205.1. Lineage (GTDB taxonomy): Bacteria > Bdellovibrionota > UBA1018 > UBA1018 > UBA1018 > JACMQW01. The sequence goes on along the minus strand of JAYVXM010000274.1, from coordinate 4,811 downwards.
GCACGCGAAGCCGCGCGCACACTTCGAGAACGCCGCGCTCTTCGAATCGATTCGTCACGAGCACGCTGCGCGACTGGATGGAATGGCGCTCGATCAGCTGTAATCCGTTCTCCACTCCCTGCGCGAATTCATAGTCGATGAAGTATTGGGTATGCCGAACCCGCTTCGGGTTGGCAGTTAGCCATTTCGAAAACTCTTCCGGAGTCGAAAAACAAACGAGCGTGCAATCGTTCTTCTTCAGCATATGGGCGTCGAACGTCCGCTGCCAAACTTGGTGAACGCTCAGGTCGTCGTCGACGACGGCGAGGGTCGTATTCGAGGGGACCTCGATGCGATCGACGTACCAAAACGGCGCTTCGGCCATCGGCAGGAGAATTCGCCGCTCGGTGCCGATCCCCGCTTCGGATTTCACCTCGAACCGCCCGCCCCAAACCTCGAGGCTTTTCCGCACTTGCTTGAACTCGAGCGCGGAAGCGGCCGTCTTTCCGTCCTGATTAGGGACCAGGCCCGGTCCGTCGTCCGAGATGGAGATCAAGAGGTCGTGCTCCACCCGCGTGAGCTGGAGACGAACGCGTCCGTTTTCCCCGGCGGAATCGACGCCGTTTTGGACGAGTTCCGCGATTACGCGCTGGAATTCCGCGGCTTCGAGGTAGGCGAACCATCCGTACGATTTCGCATCGAGTCCGCACTCGACCGCGACGCCCGGGCGCGCGAGCGAGCGCATTTCCGAGACGATCGGTTCGAGCAAACTCGAAACGAGCCGTACGCGCGGCGACTCTTTCCGCGGAGTATCCGCCGCGTCCTCGAGATCCGGGCGTTGGTTCAGGAGACCGTTCGCGATATCGCGGATCCGATTGATGGCGCTCCTCAGAAGTCGCACCCGTTCACGTGGGAGTTCGGAGAGATCCGATTCGAGGACGTTGAAGGCCGCGAGCGGAGAGCGGATGTCGTGGGCGACCTGCGAGGTCATCCGGAACGTGAGTTTCGCCTTTTCGCTGCGCAAGAACTTCGCCTGACTCTTTTCGAGGCGCTCGAGCATGCGATTGAATGCCGAGGCTAGGGCGCCGATCTCGTCCGCGCCTTCGCCCGGAACGCGAATCTCCACCTGATCGGACGAGGAAATGCCGTTGATGGCCTTACGCAAGATCGCGAGGCGAGCCACGAGAAAATGCGAAATCAGGAGGGAGAGGATCAACGCGAACGCGACCGCGGCCGCCGCCGCGGCTCCCATCGCCGATCGTAAATGGGCCAGCGAAGACGCGAGGACCGCCGCCGAGACCGAGGTTTGGAGGATGTAGGAATAACCCTGCTTCGCCTTTGCCTGAATCACTTTACATTCGCAGCAGTTCGGATCGCTCAGCGGGATGATCTTCGTGAAGACCGCGCGATCGTTCACGAACTCGACCCCTTCCCTCCCATCCCACTGCAAAGGCGCGCGCGCAGCCCCGGCGGGCGCCGCGGCAGGACCGAATTCGCCGAGCGGAGCGCCTTCGGCCGAATAAAGGCTGACCGCTCGGATGCCCGGATCCGCGCTGATCGCGTCGAGGAACGTTTTCCCGATGAAGTCCGCCGGATAGGCGACCTCGAGGAATCGCGTGCCCGCCTGATTCGGTACGACCAGGACCTTATGCGGAACGCCGTCCGCGGCCGAAGACGCGATCGGACTGGTTTCGAACGAGCGGTTTCGGCCCGGATTCAGTAAGCCGCCGTAACCCGCGCAAACCGAAAGCAGATTCGGCATGCTCGCCGCGGCGTCGTTCGTCGCCCGTACGAATTTCCCGTTCTGATCCGCGACGAAGACGTCGGAGGCGCCGATCTCTTGTGAAAGTTTTTTTAACCCGGGAGTTCCGATCCCCGGATATTCCGCCTCATGGCGTTGAAAGAGGTGCGCCGCGTTCACCATGGAGCGATCGGAATTCTGTTCGATCTGAACCAACGCGCGCGCGAGCACGCCGTTAAAAGTCTCGTAACGCTGGATGAACTCCGAACGCAGGCTCGAGGAGGCTTTCAAATGGATGAAGACGAGCAGCGCCCCGCAAATCACGACCGCAGGAATGAGAATCGCGAGAAATAGCTTCTTTTTGAAGTTCATTTGCAGGATCCGATCGTCGAGTGGTTAACCGATTTTAACGGGCTTCGAGGCTGACCGCGGAATCGAGCGTCGAACATTTGTCGTCGTTCGGACATCGCTAGGATGTAATCCGGGCGCCTCATTTCGAAGGGCGAGTAAACAGGCTAGCAGCCCCTTCCGCCGACGTAAAGACATCTGCGCGTCACTGCCCTGCCGGCCAAGTCTCGGGGATCTCGTTCCGATCGAAGGCGATTCCGAGCGGCGTGAGCGCGGTCGTCCGATCGACGTGGATGAACGCATCGTAGCGCTGGGCGAGCGAGGTCGGAACGTAATTTCCGAAACGCTCGTACTCCGGCCGGTAGACGACGCCGATCGCCCGATGTCCGCGACGGATCGCGAGCGGACTGCGCTTCGCTTCGGCGTCGCGGAGAGAAATAAAAAACGCCGGCTCGCCGATGAATTCGGAGACGCGATGACAAGCGCCCTCGACGCTTTCCGCCGGCGCCGGCGGCACGGCGAAAGTTTCGATCGCTCCGTCCCACGCGCCCGAGGCCATCACTTCACCCGCATCGGTTCCGAATCCGACGAGGGCGATGCGATCTTCGCCCCAGATCTCGCGCGCGAGCCCGCCGATATTCAAGTGGCCCTGCCGGAGCATGTCCGTCGCACGGTAGTCGCCGACGTGGGTGTTGTGGGCCCAGACGATCGCCTTCGAATCTTTCCCGTGGTGATCGAGCAAGCTTTCGAGCGTCTCGATCATGTGCCGCTCGCGCACGTTCCAGGAGTCCTCGTCGACATGGATAAGCGAACGGTAATAGCGCTCGGCGTTCCGGACGATCTTCGCGTTCTGCTCGGCGCTGAAGCCGACGCGCCGGGCGACCGCGTCCTTGACCATGGCCTCCGCTTCCTCGAGGCATCCCTTCGGAAAAGAATGGAGCGATTTCGCGTACGCGCGCTCGTCTCGCGCGTACGGCTCGAAGCACGCGTAACGCTCCCGCGCGCGACGGGCGAGGAACGGATCGACGAGATCGAGCTTCCGGATCACGGCGTCCATCGACTCGAAGAACGAATAGACATCGAGGCCGTAGAACGACGTTTGGGCGTCGCGGACCGAGTTTTGGGTCCGTAACCATTCCGCGAATCGCGCCGTCTCCGTATTTCCCCACATCCAGGTCGGCCACCTCCGAAACGCCGCGAGCGCGTCTTCCGCGCGCGCGTGACGGTGAAGGTTCCGCGCGTACTGGTTCACCGCTTCGCAGGCCGGCCAGTCGCCCTCGACCGCGACGAAATCGAATCCGTGCTTTTGGATCAGCCACTCCGTGATGATCCGGCGCCAGGCGTAGAATTCTTGAGTCCCGTGCGAGGCCTCGCCGATCATCACGACTCGCCGTTCGGAAAGCGTGTCGATCAGGGGGGTAAGATCCTTCGGTTCGCGAAGGGGACGGGCGCGCTTCCTAAGGGCGCCGATATAGGGATCGGCGCTCATTCGCCGGAGGCCCGGCGGATTAGATTCGGTGGGGTCTTTCGACGGCATGGGGCACGGTTCCTTCCAAGAAGCCCCGATCGGCTCCCTTCCCCTCTTTTTTATGCATAGCCGATGCCCCGGGCGAAAAATAATGGCTCAATGCGTCATTTTCAGGTAAGGTGTGACCGATGTCGCCCTCCCGGCTCCTCGCCCTTTTCCTCGGCTTTCTCGCCGCGAGCGCCCTCGCTTCGGCCGACGAGCCGTGGGCTTGGAATCCGTTCGGCGACGTCCCGCCGACCGGGATCGGAAATATTCCGCAGGGCCCGAATCCGATCTTCGGCGTGAACGCGCTTCACCTCATGGCGGTCGATCTTTACCAAGCCGAAGGCACTCCCGTGTACAGCGTCGAGGCCGGATTCGCCTCCTTCCCTCACCTTCCGGCGGCGGAGGGCTGGACGACCACGATCCAAGTTCTCGGCCCGGACGGCCTCCTGACCTATTTCATGCACCTCGACCGCGGGTCGATCTCCGCCGAATTCGGCGATCGACTGAAAGCGGGAACCTGGGTCGACGAAGGCGCCTACCTCGGAAAACTCACGAAAGCGCCCGCCCCGCTTCGTTCGCATGTCCATTTCGGAGCCGCGGACTGCGGACGTCGGATGCGGATTAATCCGCTTCGCTACCTCACCATCGGGGACACTCAAGCCCCGAAAATTCTCGCGATAATCGCCGAAAAGGACGGAGTCGACCAGGGGGATACCCTTTCCGGAAAGGTCGATCTGACCGCGGAAGTCGTCGACGCGATCGACGGAATGAAAGGAAACTACGCCCCGAACCGGATCGAATTTTCCATTCGGGCCGCCGCGAATCGGAAGCCGATCTTTCGCACCGTCCTTTTCGACGCGACGGAAATCCCGTTCTCCGAGAAAATCGGCGTCTCCCATTCGCCGGAATCGAATTGGAAATGCGAACACTTCGAGGAATTCGACGGTTACAATCCGCGCCTCGGATCGGCCCTCTATCGGCGAACCCCCTATGATCCCGCCCATCCGGAGAAACAGCTCTCCTTCGCGTTGACGATGGACACTCATCTCCTAAACTCGATGGAACGCTCGTGGCTGAAACCCCACGAAGGCCCCTGGGATACCGCCCTCGTTTCCGACGGGCTCTACACCCTCGAAGTCGTCGCCGCGGACATTCGCGGAAACCGGACGGTGAAGCGGCGGACGTTTCGCGTGAAGAATTCCGTTTCCGCCGGAGGTTGATGCTAGGTCG
>JAYVXM010000273.1:0-6104 GCA_043785205.1 Bdellovibrionales bacterium | reverse complement strand
ACTCGCCAGTCCACGAAACGCGCGAAAATCGAAAAGAAGCGCACGATCAAGAATCAAATCAACCGCTCGGCGACGAAGTCCGCCGTCCGCGGCGCCGTCCTCGCCATCGCCAAGGGCGACGTGAAGGTCGCGAAAGACGCTTACATGGACGCCGTGAAGGCGCTCTCCAAGGCCGCCTCGAAGGGCGCGATCCCGAAGGGCCGCGCGGCCCGCAAGATCAGCCGCCTCACCCGGCTCGCGAAGAAGACGAAGGCCGAAATCGTCTCGACCAAGTAATCTTAAAGGATAGGACGGGCCCGGAGTTCTCTCACGAGGATTCCGGGCCTTTTCATTTTATGGAACCTTCCGAAAAAGTTCTGAATCCGACCGTCGTGAAGCTCGGCATGGTCTCGCTTTTCGCCGACATCTCGAGCGAGATGCTCTACCCGATCACGCCGATTTTCCTCACGACCGTCCTCGGCGCGTCGATGACTTCGGTCGGGCTGATCGAGGGCGTGGCGGAAGCGGTCGCGAGTCTCCTCAAGGCGACTTCGGGCGCGTGGTCGGACCGGATTTCGCGGCGGAAGCCTTTCGTGGTCGGCGGATATTTTCTTTCGGCGGTGGCGAAGCCGCTGACGGGATTGAGCGGGTCATGGCCCGGGGTCCTCGGCGCGCGCGCACTCGACCGCGTCGGAAAAGGGATTCGTGGCGGTCCGCGGGACGCGCTACTCGCCGAAAGTATTACGGGGGATAAGCTCGGGGCGGCGTTCGGCTGGCACCGGGCGATGGATACGATCGGGGCGGCGTTCGGGCCGCTCCTCGCGATTGCCTACCTTCATTTTCGCTCGGACGATCTCCGGAGCATCTACGCGTGGGCGATCATTCCCGGGCTGATCTCGGTCGCGTTCGCGCTCAGCGTCCGGGAGCGGCTCGCCGACTCCCCGCGCTCCGGGAAGGCGGCCGTACCGGTGGCCGCGTGGCGACTTCGGGATTTCACGCCGGCGTTCCGACGCTATCTCATCGCGTGGGGAATCTTTTCGCTCGCGAATTCGAGCGACGTTTTTCTTCTGATGCGCGCGAAGCAGAGCGGGGCTTCGCTCACGCTCGTGATTCTCCTCTACTGTTTCTACAATCTCCTCTACGCGCTCGCGAGCCCGTACTTCGGCTCGCTCTCCGACCGGATCGGACGCGTGCGGATTCTTGTCGGCGGACTCGTCGTCTTCGCGGCGGTCTACGCGGGATTCGCGTTCGCGCGAGAGTCGTACCAGTTCTGGATTTTGTTCGGCGTTTACGGGCTCTACATGGCGGCGACCGACGGAGTCGGGAAATCACTCGTCGTCGATCTCGTTCCGAAGGAGCGGAAAGCTTCGGGGATCGGGACGCTCGGGACGGTCACGGGACTCGCGACGATCGTCGCTAGCGTGGCTACGGGGTTTCTTTGGGATCATGTTTCGCCGGCGGCGGCGCTGCTTTATGGGAGCGTGGGCGCGGTGATTTCGGCGGGGATGCTTTGGGTGTCGATCGGGAGAATGGCGAAGCCGGCTCGGTAGCCGTTTCGGTTTCGGATGCCGGTTTCGGGTTCCGATTCAGTTCCCGGGCTATTCAGTCTTCTTGTCGGCGGTCGTAGCCGGGAAGGTGTCGCTATGCTGAATCGCTTACTCCTCATTTCGATTTCGGCTTTATGCATCGAATCGATTCAAAAATAGTTTTCTCGGGCTCCGGCATCGCCATGTCGCCGGCTTTGAACTTTTCGAAGTAAGAAGGGTCTGGGTCGAGGATAGAAGGTCCGCCAAAGGAGATTTTCACCGTTGGACAAAAAATTTCTGTGAGCCATCCTATCGATGTATGTTTTACGCCCTTGTGAAATTCAACCACGACGGTAGCGTCGTCAAGGCCAACCTTGAAGTGCTTAAAATACAGCCAGTCCTTCCTCGCTATATTTTTTTTTGCGTTTTTCTCCCTCCATTGAATCGTCTTTTTAGACTCCTCTTTCGTGGGTTTATCCCATCCAACGCTAAATCCTACCGAGTTTAGTTGAGGTGGATTATGTAAGGGCTTCGGGCAACTCTTGGTCTCCTCAACCGCAATATCCCGAGCCTCGGTAAATACTCTGATTTGTCTCATCGGGATTGTCGGTCCTGACGGCCCAGCAATCAGGATATTTGAACTCAAATCCGTTGACGTTGGTCAGAGTCTTCAAGACTGGATCCGACGGTCTTGGGCGTGCGCTACAGCAATATTTCCGAGTAACGCTACAACCGCGATGGTGAAAAGTTTCATGATTTATGAACTCATTACTCATTTCGACTTCGGCTTTACGCATCGAATCGATTCAAAAATCGTTTTTTCTGGTTCCGGCATTGCCATGTCGCCGGCTTTGAATTTTTCAAAATAAGAAGGGTCTGGATCTTTGATTCCCGGCCCCCCAAATGAAACACGCCCCGTAGGGCAGTACAGAGTCATTCCCCAACCAATTGTAGTAAATTTGACATCTTTATCGAACGTAACGGCGACAATCGCATCATCCGAACCGATCTTAAGGCGCTTGAAAAACAACCATTCTTTTCTTGCGATATTGTTTTTAGAGTTTCTCTCGAGTATCGCGATTTCTTTGCGGGCTTCCTCCGGGGTACTTTTAACAATACCCCCGTTGAACCCAACGAGGTTCTGGTGAGGCGGATTGAGTAAAGGTCTAGCGCAAGACTTCGTTTCCTCGACAGTAATAAAGTGCGCTGACTTAATCGGCTTCTCCGTCTCATCGGGGTTGTCGGGCTTGACCACCCAGCAATCGGGATATTTGAATTCAAATCCATTGTCGTTGGTCAAAGTCTTCCACGCCTTGATCCGAGGATCTTGAGCGTACGCTACGGAAGAATTCCCGATTAACGCTACTGCAGCGATTGTGAGAAGTTTCATGTTTGTTTCCATGATGCTCAGTTAGTGCACCGGCCCTGATGGCAATTGAGGTTAAGCATCTTTCCCCCAATTGTCGAATCAACCTCGATACTGACCGCTCCAAGAAGATTTTGGTCGACATCCGATAAGTCCACGCCACGCAAGTCGATCTCGAACGCACCTGTGCTGTCGATGTGGACGTTTGCTGCCGGGCTGTTCGAGATGTACATGGTTTTCTTGTCAGCGGTCGAAAAACTCGTGAAGTCCGATGCGGGAAGATAGAACTGATACCCGGTGATCCCGCCGATCGAAATTTGTACCGACGACTGGATCGAGACAGGGGATTTTGAATTGGGAGCGATCGTTCCTGCGATCTTGACCAGGGTTTGTTTGAAACCAGTGGCGCCCGTATCCTGGATCGCGTATTGGCTTACGGTCAGAACCGCGTTCGGCCGAGGCGCGGCGGTGGTCAAGTGCTTGATCGCCACCGTCGTCGAATCACCGGGCGCTAGCGTGCCCGTCTTGTAGCGACTATCGTTCGTCGTTCCCGACGAGTCAGTGCCTCGGTAGTCCAGGTAGTAGTCCCCACCCGTCAACGAGAAGACTTGGATATTGTACGAACCAGGCGGAACGTCCTCCGAGCTCATGAAGTACCTCTCGTCGACGAGAGTCGAGGGTGTGAACCCCGGATCGGCTGGCGTGTCGATGGACTGCTCTCCGTAGTCCGCATCCGGAATCTCGGCGTACGACGTTCCAGTATTCGGATTAAAGCCCGCCCTCCGGCCCAAAGGATCGGTCACGACGAAGTGAACGCCCATCGGCGCGGCTATGAACATCATTGAAGGGTCTGATGACTGGCGATAGAGAATGTAGCCCAAAATAGATGGGTAATTGCTTCTCAAGGCTGGGTTCGAATAGAAAGCTTTGGCCCCCGTACCTGTGCCCGCACTATTTTGGACTGGCTGGTTAGAACCAGGGTTATTTACTCGCAATGTTTGCGCATTACTACTGTTCGGATCGAGCGCAATCCCCGTCGCGAGCATAAAATGCTGGCCAGTGGGATTCTTGGCGAACTTCATGATGACGGGATTCCCGTGGCAGATTTCGTTTTGAATGGCTTTAATCGCGGCGGGCTCCGAGTACCCACCGTAGTGCTGACCCTTGTATGAAACCACGTTCGGCGCATTCGCCGGATCGCATGAACCCGTGATCTGGCACTGAGCTTGGTAACCGGCACGCGCAACTTCAGCTGCGCCAAACCAGTCAGGGTTATTATGCGAATCGAATGCCACGGACCCATTCGCGAAGAAATTCGTAGTGTAGTTGGCCATGGCCGAATTGAGCGTTCCGGGATCGAGGCTCTCGCCGTTCAGTCCTGCCATATGCAGTCCGGTAGGCACCGGATCGACCGGCGATCCGATCGGCGTGTTCGTGATTCCATAACTCGAGAAGAGCATATCCAGGTCGGTCACCGAGCAGCCGTACTGCTTAAACGTTCCTGAGGATAAAGTAGGAATTCCATAGGGCTCGAGCGCCCAAGGCAATTGCGTCTGGGCGTAAAACGGAACCACGCGTCCCGCGTCTTCAACCTTGCAAAGCACCATCGTTTTGATGTTCGTGCTGAGACTATTGTCGGTGTAGCTGGATTCTAGCACGGCCCTAGACGCGTTCACGGTCGCGGTCAGCGGTAGGATCCCAAGAAAACTCGGATCCGTCGGCGGTAGGAAGTCGACCTTAACGACATTGTCGCCGGGTTGAAACCGGCTGGTGTCGATCGTCTGAGTCGCGATGAGCTGAGAGCCGAGCTTAAGCTGAACATCGGTCGTAGTCGCGCCCGACGGGGTGCCCGTCATATTCACCGTGATCCGGGCCTCGGCCGGCACGGCGGTGACCTTCGGCGCCGGGACCGAAGTCGGAGGCGTGATCGTCTGTAAAATCGGATTGCCCGCTGAATCGAGTGGCGCATCGACCCCAATGGGTTGAGAGAGCGTTAGATTCGAAACACGAAGATCGACCTGGCCAGTCGGAGAAGGCCTCGGTGAAGGCGGAAAAGGTCCAGGGGCACCCGGGTCATAGGGATTAAAACTTAACACCGACGCCGGAAGCCCCGGATCCGGAAACGGCGACCATTGAGAGAGCGCGCCTGGCAGAATCTCGTCGGTAAGGCCGGCCGAACAATACATGAGGGTGAATCCGGCTTGGACCGGTACTCCGTTTACCACTTCCGGAATAACGGAGGTCTGAATTTCGCATTCACGGTAGAGCGTCACGGGGTTTCCGAAATAGCCCACGGCGTCTACAATGTTTAGTGCAAACGTCTTATAAACATCCGGACTGGCGCGAGTGTTGTGCAGCCAGTAAGTCGCTTCGCCGATTCTTTGAGCGTATAGGGCGCTACAATCTCCTCCGGCTAACGGGCCGAAGAACGGCGAGCAGGGGAAGATGTCCGAGCTTTCCCCGAGCAGGACGTCGCTCGCTGGATAATAGGTGCCGGTACCGAATCCCGGGTAATTTGTTCCGTAAGAAAACTGAGCGACGCTGCTTCCCACGACGAATGATTGGCCGCAAATGAGGGCGAAAATTAAACGCAGAAATTCGACTTTAGACTTTGGCGACGACATACGTACAGCGCTCCCCAACCAAATATTTGGATCTAGAGATCGAAGATACCGCTTCGAATAATTCTGCGGAATGTGTCGTCGCTGACAGGGGCTTTGACTTTTTCCGAAAAGTCTTCGCGAGAGCCGGTATGGGCTGATTTGAACCTACGTTAGAATTTCCAGAACGTTCACCTTTAGCCGTTTCGGTTTCGGATGCCGGTTTCGGGTTCCGAATCAGAGTCGGAATCCGAAACCGACATTCCTTTCGGGCTCTAGCTTCGACAGAGGCGGTAGAGGCTCGCTCCCAGGCGGTCGGCAGGGCTTACCAGGGCGCTTAAGGTTTCACTTTCCATCGTGATGACGGCCTGGACCTCTCGGCAGGACCCGAGGGCGATCGCGTAGAATTTCGCGCGGTCCCTTTCCGTCGGCTTCGCCGAACCTTCCGCTAAGTTTAGGCAAACGCTACTCGCGGCCCGGAGGAGTTGGTCCTTCAGGTGGTAGGGCAATTTCACGCGTTTTACTTCTCGGTAGAGTTCTAGGGAGAGCTGGTAGGTTCGGAAATTCGTAAGCATCGGTCGTTCTCCGTTTTGGTTTTAGATTTTCATTTTTTCAAAGGGCTCACCTGGGTGG
>JAYVXM010000272.1:0-1796 GCA_043785205.1 Bdellovibrionales bacterium | reverse complement strand
TCGCCGACTCGAAGTTGAAAACTTAGGTGACCGAAATGAAAGAGCTTGAAGCCCTCCAAGCGGCCTTGAAGTATACCTTCTCGGACCGCGGGATTCTTCTGCAAGCGCTCACGCATACCTCGTATGGGCATGAGCACTTCCCGAAGCGTCCCTTGGCCCTCCGGGATAACGAACGCCTCGAATTCCTCGGCGACGCGATCCTGGATGCGATCGTTTCGGACATCCTGCTCGAGTGCTATCCCGAATACCACGAGGGTCGGCTCTCGAAGATTCGGGCCGCCGTCGTGAATGAAAAGACGCTGACTGACGTGGCCCTGCGCCTCGGGCTAAATCAAGCCGTCCGGCTCGGCAAGGGCGAAGCGTCGAGCGGCGGGACGGGAAAGCCTTCGATTCTTTCGAGCACCTTCGAGGCCATCGTCGCCGCGATCTACCTCGACGGCGGATTCAACGCCGTTTACCCGGTCGTGCGCTACCTCTTCCAACCCTTCTTTAAGGCCGATGCCGAAATCCTCCACACCGCCGATCCGAAGACGCGGCTTCAAGAAAAAATTCAGGCCGCACGTCGGGTGACGCCGACTTACCATCTCCTCGGCGCCGAAGGGCCCGATCACGCGAAGACCTTCACGGTCGAAGTCCGCGTCGCGGGCGAAGCCCTCGCGAGCGCGAGCGGATCCTCGAAAAAAGATGCCGAACAAAACGCCGCCCGTTGCGCGATCGACGAGCTCGAACCGGTTCCGCCGGTCCGCATGAACTTGATCGCGGAGGTGCCGAATGCTTGAGAATTTGATTCCGAAGACCGAGCCGGAAGCCGTGAAGGAGTCGAAGATCGACTCCGCCGCCGAACGGGGTGCCGCCGAACCGACACCGACCCGGAAATCCGGCTTCGTCGCGATCGCCGGACGGCCGAACGCCGGCAAGAGCACGATCCTGAACGCGCTCCTCGGCACCGACCTTTCGATCGTGACGTCGAAGGCCCAGACGACGCGCGAGATGGTGAACGGCGTCCTGACCGAAAAAGAAGGACAGATCGTCTTCGTCGATACGCCGGGAATCCACCGCGCGAAGGACGGCGGAATCAACGCATTCATGATGTCCCAGGTTCGCACCGCGCTCGAAGAGCCCGATCTCATCTGGTACCTCGTCGATCCGGACAGCGCGCCGGTCTACGAAACGCCGGTGCTCGAGCTCCTCGAGCGCGCGAAATGCCCCGTGTTCCTGATCTTCAATAAATTCGACCTGAAGAGCGGGCAAGACCGCGTCCGGACGTTCGAACCCGAACTCTTGAAGATCATGGCGGAGCGCGGGATCGCGGTGAAGGAAACGTTCCGGCTTTCCGCGCTGAAGAAGCGGGGACTCGAACCGCTCCTCAAAAAAACGTGGGAAAATCTCAAAGTCGGCCCGTTCCATTACGCCGATGAGGACCAGATCTCCGATCGTCCGACGCGTTTCTTCGTCGCCGAAAAAATTCGCGAACAGCTTTTCCTCAAGCTTGGCGAGGAGATTCCGTATTCCTGCGCGATCGGAATCGATAAGTTCGACGAGGACGCGAAGCCTGTCCGCATCGAAGCCACGATTTACGTCGAACGCGAAAGCCAGAAGGGCATGGTCATCGGCGCCGGCGGCGCGAAGATCAAGGACATCGGCACTCACGCTCGCCACCAAATCGACAAGTTTCTCGACACCAAAATTTTCCTGGGCCTTCAGGTGAAGGTCCTTAAAGAATGGAGCAAGGATCCCGAGCGAATGCGTCAGCTCGGATACCAGCTCCCAAAGAAGGCAAAATGATCACTCGATTC
>JAYVXM010000271.1:0-1801 GCA_043785205.1 Bdellovibrionales bacterium | reverse complement strand
GAAACGTTCCGCGATCGCTCGGTACGGAATCAGTCCATCGACGATCGCATCGATGGAGACGCCGAAGACTTCACGCATTCGCACGAGGTGAAACGCGGTCGGTTCGAGCTCCCCGTTTTCAAGTTTGGAAACGGTCCCCTGCGAGCATTCGAGGAGTTTCGAAAGCTCGGTTTGATTCAAACCGGAGAAGAAGCGGATGGCGCGAACTCGGTCGGGGATTGAGAGCGGTGGGACGAGGGACTGAACGACCGAAGCGTGGGTTGTCATAGTCTACACTCTAAGAAATTCGGAGCTTCTCCGCAAGTTCTAGGTATTCGATTCGGCATTGCTCGATTTCGTGAAGAAGCTTTTCCTCACTCTTACGAGCATGCTCAAAGCGCACGCGGTCCTCGTCGGCGCTCGCATACCGGAGCTTTTTCACGGGCGTGTTACCCGGAAGCGCGCCGGTCTTTATGACGAGGTCATAAAGGCGGTTCGCCTTGGTCGTCGTCAAGAGAAGTTGATTCTGGAGGAGCTCCTCGATGCGGTCGTGAGTGCGTTTCAGCTGGGCTTGCGCAATTCGCCCCCGAAATTTGTCGATAAAGAAAAAAGATTCGAACGGTTTTTCGAGAAGGTCGGTCACGCCGGCCCGAAAGGCTTCCTCGGTCCACTGTTTGTCGGGTTGGGTCACGAGTAGAATAATGGGGACTGCCGAATCGACCTTTCGTATCCGTTTCAAGGCGTCGAGCCCGGTCGCGTCCCGAAGCTTCGCGTCACAAAGGATGAGGTCCGGAGTAACGGATCTTTCTTTGGCGAAAAATGCTTCTTCGAATTCTTTCAGACCGGAAAACGATTTTACGAGAAATTGATTCTCGAGCAGTTCCACCAAGAGCTCGCCAACGCCCGCGTCTGCCTCGATAATGCAGACCTCGCCGGCAGATCCGGATTGAGGCGGGTGAATCGTTTCAAGTTCCTTCATAACGGCTTCAGAGCGCACCATTCCTTTAAGAATAAACACTATTGGAGATCGGAGATCAAGGGAGCTTTTCCGTACCGGTGTCGGATTTCACTAACCCCAGTCGTGGCCTCGCCGCTAGCGGGCGGTATCAATCCTTTCGGAATGACACGTGGGAAGCTTTACGGGGCGACAATGGATTCGCGAAAGGCGTTCTCAAAACCGATCCAAAGGGCGCGTTGCGACGCGCTAAGCCCTTCGATCGTCAAATGGGTGTCGAGGAGGAGGAGGCGTCGGTCGAAATGTCCGGCGAGAATCGGGGGAAGGTTCCGGTGCGCATCGGCCGGGGCGAGACCCGAATAGCTCGGACGGAGGCCCATGGCGCGAAAGAGGAAGGCGCTCTGGCTTTCGGAGATTTGCTCGAGGTCCCGTCCTTCGAAGAAAAAGCCGATCAGAAGATCCTTCGCCATGAGGCGGTAGAAGCCGCGGACGATTTCACGGATGCGCGGTTCGCCGAGTACTTTCCCGAGGGCGCGAAGTTCGGGCTTTTCGACGGGCAGGTCGCGGAAGCTCATTTCTTCCTCGAATGGATTTTAGAGGGCATGAAAAAAAGGAGGGATCCCACATCTGGAGATGGGGATCCCTGAACGGGGGAGAGCGAGAACTATTCGAAATCGCGGTCCATGACGGTCTTGCGTCCATCTTGTTTCGCGCGTTCGACGGCTTGATCGCACATTCCGCGAAGTTTGTTCGAGAGAACGTCGATCACGGCGGCGGAGGTGTTCATCCCCGACTTTTCGCGGATATAATTTTTCAGTTTCGAGGCGACGACCAACGTTTCGGACTTACCGGCATTTTCTTCAGACA
>JAYVXM010000270.1:0-1808 GCA_043785205.1 Bdellovibrionales bacterium | reverse complement strand
AGAAGTTTCGCGAGGAATTCAATCAGCGCTACGTCTTGATTGATGACCGCCTCGATCCCCGGGCGCTGGATCTTCAAAACGACGTTTTCGCCGGAGTGTAATACCGCTCCGTGCACCTGCGCGATGCTGGCGGCGGCGATCGGTTTTTCCTCGAAACTCAGGAACGCTGTCCCGAGCGGTTTTCCGAGCTCGCGCTCGACGACTTCCTTCACCGTCTCGAACGGAAGCGTTCGAACGTCGTCCTGAAGTTTTTTCAGCTCCTCGACGAAGGAGTCCGGCATCAGATCGGGCCGCGCCGCGAGCAGCTGGCCGAGTTTGATGAACGTCGGTCCGAGTTGTTCGAACGCGATTCGCAGCCGCTCTTCCGAAGGTCGGTCCCTCTCTTCGGTGATGAGCGAGCTGATCCGCGCCGGAATGAAGCGGTCGAGGCCCATACGTTCGGCGATGTCCGTGAATCCGTGGCGTGCGAAGATCCGCAGGATTTCGCGCAAGCGTCCCGCGTTCCGTACCGCCAAACCGAGTTGTCGACTTCGGCGAAGCCATTGCATAGGGATCCGACTACTCCTGTAGAACTAGGATCGCACGGGTTCGGCGCGTTTCGTCTCGGCAGAAATTACCGAGAGGTCGATCCGGCGAAGGTCGAGATCGACGCGATCGACGCGCACGCGGAGCGGATCGCCGACCTTGTAGGTTTTTTTCGTGCGACGCCCGACGAAGACCTGGCGATCCTCGTTGTAGGCGTAGAAGTCGTCATTCAATCCCTCTTGAGGGATGAACCCTTCGACGAACGGATCGTCGATCGCGGCGAACATGCCGTTCTCATTCATGCCGCCGATTTTCGCGTCGAACTCGTTTCCGACCTCCTTGAGCATGATCCGGGTTTGTTTCAGCTTGATCGATTCGCGCTCGGCGTCGGACGCGATCCGTTCGCGGTAGCTGCAGTGTTCGGTGATCTCGGCGAGCTTCTCTTCGATCTCCTCCCGTTCTGGATCGCCGAGTTTCTTTTTCTCGCGCTCCATCTCGAGCGCGAGCTTGAGCATCCGGTGGACGACAAGATCCGGATAGCGTCGAATCGGCGAAGTGAAGTGGGTATAGGCCTTCGAGGCGAGACCGAAGTGTTCGCCGTAGACCGAGCTGTAGTGAGCCTGGGCCATCGACCGGAGGAGCGCCGTGTTCAGGAGCGTCTGCGCCGGATTTCCCGCGATTTCCTTCACCACGTTATTCAGGGCCTCGGGAAGATTTTTCTCGCTGTAGACGAAATTCACGCCGTAGTTCGCGCAGAGCTCGCCGAAGCGCTGGATCGCTTGTTTCGCGGGCTCGTCGTGAACGCGGTAAACGAAAGGCCATTTCCGCGCGAGCGCCCATTCCGTCACCGACTCGTTCGCCGCGATCATAAATTCCTCGATCAGCCGGTGGGCGTCGAGGCGCGGACGATTCTTGATCGAGATCGGTTCCCCGGTCGGCTCGACCCTGACTTCCGCTTCCGGAAGATCGAAGTCGATCGATCCGCGTTCGTTCCGGAGGCGGCGGAGAATCGCGTAAAGGTCGTAGTGGGTACGGAATTCCCACGCCGCATTGCCGGCGTTGGCGTCGGCTTCCGCTTGGATCTCGTTATAGGTCGCCCGGCGTCGGCTATGGATGAGCGTATTCATCACCTCGACGCCGGTCTTCTTTCCGTGCCGATCGAACTGGATTTTCGCCGTCATCGTGAGGCGCGGACCGTCCGGACGAAGCGAACAAAGATTTTCGGACAGCGCGCGCGGGAGCATGTGGAACGCGCGCTCGGGAAAATAAACCGAGGTTCCGCG
>JAYVXM010000269.1:0-6154 GCA_043785205.1 Bdellovibrionales bacterium | reverse complement strand
GCTCTTCGCGGCGAACCCGCGCTTCGAGAGGGACGAGGTCCCCGACGTCGACTTAACCGCTCTGACCGACGAGGTCGTCGCGGCCGGTGCATTCAGGTTGATCGTCGATTCCGAGCGGATGGCCTCGGCGTAACGTTCCTTTTTGTATTGGTCTCGAGCGGGCTGGTATTCGTTCGCGTTCGCGTCGGTTTTCGCCGCGGCGTTACCCGCGACTTTCCCGTCGGCGTTTCCGCGCGCGGCGGCGTCCGTTCGATTCGCTTCGGCGATTCCGTCGGCCGTTCCGCGAGGAGTCGCGTCCGCGTATGCTTGCGTGTTCGCGCGGGAGTCGCCATCGGCGGAGCCGTCGACGTTCCCTTTCGCCTGGCCGTCCGCCGTTCCGCGCGCGGAACCGTCGCTGCTGGCTTGAGAAGTGGCGTCGCGATCGCCTTGGCGCTCGCCGTCCTGCTGGGCCTGGCGGCGTAATTGGTCGGCGCATTCATTGAATCCGTCTTGATAGCCGCGATTTCTTCCGTCATCGAGACCTGTGATTCGCCCGAGGCGTTTCGCTTCGCCGGTCGAGTCAAGCGCGCCCTGCGCGCGGCCGGCCGCCGAGTAGTCGACGGGCGTTGCGAAGGAGGTGGAGGTGGAAAGGAGGAGGAGCGTCGCGATCGCTCTGTGGATTCGGTGATCGAGGCGAGCTCCGGTCGGTTGGGGTCGGCGTGAGGATCGGGACTTCATAGGAACGTTCTCCATACGGTAATAAAAAGGACGAATCGAAAAGGACGTCCGACTCCAAAGGGGGGAGGCGCGACGCTCAAAACTCCTGGTTTCCACGCAAGTGAAACGCACATCGTTCCACCATCGGCACTCAGAGCAAGCCTTCGGCCACGGGGTTTAACATAGGCGACTAAATGAATCACCTAATAAAATGTTAATTATCAAGCACTAAACGCAGCGCGACTTAATTTAGGAGGAATTCTAGATCGACACTGGTGCGATTTGACTCCGATTTTAGTCACGGATCCAGTGGCAGTTGTATCCCTCGGGATGTTTACGGAGGTAGTCCTGATGCTCTTCCTCAGCCGGCCAGAACGGGGGCGCCGGCACGATTTGGGTGACGATCGGTTTTTTCCAGCGCCCGGACGCTTCGGCGGCGGCCCGCACCTTCTCGGCGGTCGCCTTTTGATCCGCGGAACGAAAAAAAATCGCCGATCGGTACTGCGTTCCGACGTCATTCATTTGACGGTTCAGCTGGGTCGGATCATGCAGCCGAAAGAATAAATCGACGATCTTTTCGTACGAGATTCGCTTCGGATCGAACTCGATTTCGACGGCTTCGGCATGCCCGGTTTCTCCCGTTTTTACGTGAGAATACTTCGGATTTTTCAAATCGCCCCCGCAATATCCGACGGTCGTCGAGATTACGCCGGGCAGGTCGCGCAGGAGGTTTTCGACCCCCCAGAAGCACCCGGCGGCGAGGAGGGCGGTTTCCGTTTTCGAGGGAGAGTCTTCGGCGGGCATGGCGGGAGCATCCCGGACCTCAGTCAGATTTTCAACGCCTTTTCCCGAAGAAAACATCGGGTTCATGCGTTCAGGGGCTTAATACGCGCTTCCTCTTTGCCGATAGTTCAGTACGATTATCTTAGGGGTCGGGTCCCAGGAAGGGACGTCGCCTAAGCCGAACATTCGAATGGAGAAAAAACGATGCTCAAACTTAAAAGAGATTTAGCCGGTCTCGCACTTCTCGCGACGCTCTTCGCCGGATGCCAGACGGCACCGAAAAATAATGCCGTCACGGACGCCAGCTCTTACGGCGTCACGGGGGAAGATCTCGATTCTTCCTACTACGGAGACTCCGCCGCTCGGGGCGTCGCCGGAATCGGCGACCCGATTTTCAAAGAACTTTTCAATGCTTTCCGCGAAGAGGCCGTTCGGACCGCGTTTACCGCGATGAAGCGCGACGTTTCGAGCGAATTCGTAACTTACGTAAACCGGAACTCGCTTCGTATCGGCGAAGTAGATGCGTTGAAAGACGCGAAATTCGCGGCGGCCGAGCGCGACTGGAAAGCCGCGGTCGCGCGCGGTGAGAAATCGGAACGCCCGCGTCGCGGGATCGCCGATCGTCTCGGCGAAGAAGACCTCAACGGAATCGACGCCGTCCAGCAGGCCAAAATCGCCAAGGCGTTCATGGATGAAAAAAAGCTGACCGATCTTCCGGGCCTTTCTAAAGTCTATTCGAAAGTCGACGCCCAAGTGAAGGCGCTCGCCAAGGTCGATCCGAAGGCGAAGGCGCTGACGGGCGAAATGCAGGCGAAACTTCTGACCGAACAGGCCGCCAATTCGAAGAACATCGACGGGAAGATCGCTTCGAACGTCGAAATGGCGAAGTTGGAAAAAGAAGTCGACGCCATTCTCGAGAAGATGAAGGCGGGCGATCCGAACTTCAAGGGCTGGGGACCGGAAGCCCGCGACTGGGTGAAATCGGCTCGACTCGATACCGCGAAGATCTATCGCTATAGCGACGGGAAGCTGAAGAACTTCACCGTCCAAACCTGCGACAACCTTACTCCGGACGCCTTGAAGCGTTACTCCGATCTCCTGCACGATATTCGCCAGGAACTCGACGACGTGGCGAAGGCGAAGGGCATCGACCCGAAGTTTCCCCATGCCCTTCCGTGTAAGAACATTCCGGAAATTACCGCGTGGATCGCCGCGAAGTTCCAGGCCGGCCTCGGCCGGACCGGGCTCACGGCCTTCTCGGCGGTCGAAGAAATGTCGATCTGCCACTACCTCGCCCCGGAAACCGCTCCGGCTTCCCGTAAGATCGCCGCGGCGAACAAGGGTGTGGTCGAGACCGAAGTCCGCTGCGAATAGATCGTCGTTAACATCGTTAAAAGCGTGAATTCTCCATTCACGGCCGGCGCCCGGGAAGATCTTCTTCCCGGGCGTTTTGCCGTCCGGGTCCCGGCGGACCCACCCCGACCTTAGAATACAAATCCGCTGAAGGGATTGGGATTCCTCTCCGATAGGGAAGTACAGGAGTTTGCTTTCCTATGTCCAAGAGTTCTCAACGGTGGACCGCCGGGGTCCGCTTTCGATGGAAGTACGCGTTTTCCGCGTTCCTCGTTTGCGGCGTCCTGTCGTTCACGATCGGGAAGTCGGTCGATCCGATCATTCTTCAGGGCGTCGCTCTCCAGCAGGAATATCAAGCGACTTTCGTCATCGACAAGAAGAGTCCGACGGCGACCGAGGAGGAAATCGACGGACCCGCGGAACGGACCTTTCCGCTCGACAGCCCGGTCCTTGGCGCCTACGTCCGGAAACTCGCCGCCTACGGTCGGTTCGTTTCTCAGCAGAGCTTCGCCCGCGCCGCGAATCCGGGCATCGTCATCACTGACGATCGGATGATCGCCGTCGCCAAGGGCGCCCAACTCTACGAGGAGCTTCAGTTCGGGATTTACCGGAACTACATGCGACTCGCGCATGACGCGAACTTCAAGACCTACCGGACCACGAATCAATTCCGCGCGGGACTCGAATCCGTCCTCTTCGGAATGAACGAGGCGGCCATTCGAGATGCCCAGCGCTGGCAAAATCTGAACAAGGACGTAATCAACGCGATGGGGGCCCGAACTTTCTCGCCGGATTACTACGATATCTTGAATATTCGGCTCGACCCGAAGGTGTCTCAGATTCTCTACACGGATAACTCCTATAAAAAGACGTTCAACATCCGGTTCGTGAAGGGGCCGACCGGCGACTATTCGGAAACCGAGCTCTTCGTGAACTCCCTCGAAAAGCAGATGGCCGAGTACGAAGCCATCGCGACGCCGAACAGCAAAGAAGAGTACCTGAAGCTTCTCCAGTTCGCGGCCCTGCGGGAGTCGATGTCGAACCGCTGGGCGATCCGTCGACTCGGCGGGAACCGATTCGTGCCGTCGCCGCCACGATTGCGCGCCGCTCAGGACCAGACTCGCGTCGTGCGGCCGCGACCGGTCGGTCTCAGCGGACTCGACGACTCGGTGCCGATGTCCGCCGTACCCTATGCCCTTTCCGACTCTCGAATCAACTCCTGCGCGTCGGATCTCGTTTCTTTCCGCATTCCGAACGCGAAGGGCAAGTTCTCGGTGAATGATCTCGACGCTTATAGCTCGCTTTGGCAACAGGATCGATACGGAGATCTGATGGCGCTCGGGGCGCTCGCGGCCGCCGCGGCGACGAAGGACGTCGCGCTCCTCAGCGATCGCGAGTACGGCGAGGTTTTCGGGATCTTCATCGGACCTTACCCGGCTTTCCAGACCGACTACCTCACGAAGTTCGGAAAGGATATCAACGGGCTCATCGACGCGCTCGCCGAAGCCTACGGCGGGACGGTGAAACAGTACGAGGAAATCAAATGGTCCTCCGAACGCGTCCAAACGCCCGACGAGAAAAAGAAAGATCCGACAGGGGGCGGGGTTCCGACCTCCGTCGAAAGCTTCGTGCACTCGACTTATCCGGCGGATGACCTCTCGATCCCGGCCGTCGCCGAACGTTACGCGGACCAGGCCTATATGCTTCGGCTCTACTACATGGCCGAAGGCCTCCATTTCTCCGCCCACGGAAAGAACATCGCCGTCGCTCCCGTCGGAAAAGCCGAGGATTTCTTCGACGTTTACAACGACCCGAAGAAGTCGACCGCGGACGTCAAGACGGTCCAGCAATTTCCCGAAACGAACGATCCGAAGTCGAAGGTGCGCGCGTTCGAAGTCGCGAAGGAATTTATGGCCCCGCGCGCGGCCGCGTGGAAGAAGCAAGTCGCGCTGCGGATTCAGTCCGCCCTCCAGTCGGCGCTCGGAATGTCCATCACTACGGCCAACGGAACTTCCGCCGGCACCGGTTATTTACGCGGTGAAGACGAAGTCCGCTACCAAGCGTACGCCAGCGACATGATGCCGTTCGCGGCGATCGGGGCGCACGGCGTCCAGGTTCGTAAGGCGGCCGAGGCGGCTCAGGAGTCGATTCGGCGGGAAATGCTCATGGCGAAGATCTGCCTATCGGCACCGACGCCCGCCGGAGTTTCGGTCACCGAAACTTGCTACCTGAAATATCCGGATCCGGCGACGATCAAGGATAAGAACGCCCCGGACGCTTATATCGGATTCGCACCGTACCGGACGCCCGCGCGCTCCGCGGGAATGAAGGACCTTATCCTACCGGAAACGGCGGACCAACTCTCCCAGTTCTTCAAGAAGAAGATCAACGTCGTGATGGCCTACGATAATCGCGACACGGGTTACGGCGAACCCGCCGTCCTCGAGCAAATCTCCAAGAACGAAGTCGTCATGCGCGGCATGGATCTTTTCTTCGGGACGCTCGCGGGTGAGGCCGACCCGAAGACGGCGGACGGTTCGGGCGAAGCGACGAACTCTTGCGGGGCGATCCTTCCGGCGATCGGGAAGAAACCTGGCGTTCGGAAGAATCGTCAACCCGCGGCCGATAAACCCGGGCTCACGCCTGAACAATGCACCAAGCCGGCGAACGCGGAAGCGGAGGCGAAACGCGCGCGCCTCGAAGCGGCGATCCTACCGGCGCTGAAGAAAGCGTATGCCGACTTCGTGAAGGGTCTCTCTACGGAAGGGACGTATAAGTATCCCGACCGCGCCGCGAAGGCCCTGGCTGAAAAGAAGAAGAGCTTTATGACGTCCCTCGACGATCCGAAATTCCGGCCGAAGGCCGTTCAAGATCGGCTGAGCATTCGGAACGTGAATCCCCGCATCGCGCGGTTGGCCGACCAGGAAAAATATAAGATCGAGCAGGAAGAAGCCAAAAAGGCGGCCGCGCTCGCGCTTCAGGCGGCGGAGAGCCGCCGGCAGCACGGCTATTTCCGTCCGGGACACAGCCATGCGCTCGATAAGACGGGCGGCGACCTCTATCTCCCGACGGAGCCCGAACGGAAAGAGGCGATCCGGCTCTACCTCGAAGCGCTCGCGATGATCGGTCTCTCCGAAGAAGTTCGGGGCGGACTGGTCTGGGCGCCGCGCGCGAGTAACGATTACCTTCCGACCCGGATCCATTCCTGGACCGGCGTCGAACGCATTCTGCGCCAGAAATTGGCGGGGGTTCGGTTACTCGAACGGATGGTCGCGACGGTCAGCGACCAGATGGCGATGGGCCAAGTGCTCGGGCAAGAAGC
>JAYVXM010000268.1:0-1809 GCA_043785205.1 Bdellovibrionales bacterium | reverse complement strand
CAAGGCGCGGTAACGATCCTTGTACGAATCGTACTGCCACGTCGCCGTCGGGAACCAGATCGACACGCCCTGCGAGCGCGCCATATCGTTCGTAGTATGGTTCGACGTCACGAATCCCTTGAGCGCGGTCTTTACGCCAGTCAGCACGTCCGGGCGAATCCCGATCGTCGCGTCGCCCGCGATCTGATCGACCAGGTCGCCGAGATCCTTATAGTCGTCGTTCGTATAGGCTTGGGCTTTTCCGACCGCCGCGAGGATCTTCTGACGAGTCGTCGCGGGCTGGGACTTGATCGCCTCGCCGAGGTCGCGAACCGCCGTCGCGAGCGCGCCGTAGTGGCCGAGGTCCATCCCCGAAAGGGTGACCGAACGGCCGTTCGGATAGTAATCGACATAAGCCTTGGAAAGGATCCCGGAGACGTCGCTCGCCGTTTTCGCGCCCCCCGCGTTCCATTGTTCCAGCAAAGTATCGTACGGCCAGCCGTCGGCCGGCTCGACTTCTTCCGAACCGACGAACGCGCCGACGCTTCCTTTCATCTCGCCGACGACTTCCGCCATCGCCATGAGACAGGAGTCGCTGCCGAAAAGGTCGACCTTTTTCCCGAGTTCCTTCGAAATTTCCGCCATCGCGACGCCGAGCTGTTCCGTCGTGATGTGATTTCCGGAGAGATCGTCGTACGAAAGATCGCGGGTCGAAATCGGCCCGCCGGCGCCGTGGAAGTGCCAGCCGTTCCCGTGGTTCCACACATTCACGAAATAGTGGTCGGCCGGATACTTTTTCGCGGCCCACTTCACGAAGTCGACCAACGAACGATAGTCGCCCATGTCGATTTGGCCGAGATCTTCGATGACCGGACTCGTAACGGTCGTCGTATCGTTATCTTTCCCGACGTAGAGGCGCTTGACGTCCTTCGTCTTGAGACTCGCCCATTGGGTGACGACGTGGACCCGACCAGTCGAGCCGATTTTTTCCATCTGATTCAGATTGAAATAACCGAAGCTATCGAGACTGTTGAATCCGTTCAGGTACGTGAGCAGCGCCCACTCCTTCTTTTCGGTCGGGGCTTTCTCGGCGGCGTTCGCCAGGGTGCCGGCCATGAATAAAACGCCGAGGGCGATACACGCGAGATACGACAAGGACTTCGTCGAAGGTTTCATGAACGGTCTCCTCCTGAGACTGCGGGACGGACACTAAGGGTAATTCCTTTAGCTTACCGAAGAAGGAAGGGGTCACAATGGGCGATAATTTCCGCTTTCCGCGGAGAAACGTGCGCAAGCTTCTCCATTGCGCGGTAGAGGGACGCTTCTTGCCCACTGAGGCGCGCGTTAGCAGTGCCGGAAGGAAACAGAGGCGCGCGTTAGCAGTGCCGGAAACTGAGGCGCGCGTTAGCAGTGCCGGAGACAGAGGCGCGCGTTAGTGAACGCCGCCTATTGCGCGGTGGCGGTCGGGAAAAGATTCGTCTCGCCGAGGGGCCACGACGAACCGCTCGTATTGCTCGTAAGTTCGAGCGGCGACGAGAGCAACGCAACCACGCGGTAGAGCGAGGCCCGATCCGCTTCGACGTTCGTGAACGGAAGCCGCGCGCACCAGACGAGCAGGTCGAGCGTGCTCTTAGGTGCCTTTCCGTACTTCACGATATACGTGAGGATTCCCTTCAGGAGAAAATCGCCCTTCGCCTTCGGCGCGGCTTTCGCGAGCGTATCCTTGAAGACCGGATAGGCGTGGTCGAGAATCTCGCGCTTGTCGAGTACCTGGTCGCCGTTCGCGTCGAATCGCTCCATCACGTCTTCCACGTAGTGCGGAAGCGCCGC
>JAYVXM010000267.1:0-1813 GCA_043785205.1 Bdellovibrionales bacterium | reverse complement strand
CTGGCGCTCCGACTTTGCCAGATCCAAGTTTGCGTGATCTACGCGTTCTCGGGTTGGGAAAAATTAAAGGGCCTCTCATGGTGGAAGGGCGAAGCGATCTGGACCGTGTTCGCGAACGCCCAGATCGCGCGCTGGCAGATGAACTGGATGTCGAACTTTCCGCTCGTGATCACGTTGCTCACGTACATGACCCTCCTCTGGGAGATCTACTTTCCGGCGCTCATTTGGTCGAGGAAGCTTCGCCCCTGGATCATCATCGGCGGAATCGGGCTTCATCTCGGGATTGGCGTGGTCGTCTTCATCCCCTATTTCTCGGCGTTGATGATCTTCAGCTACATCGTCTTTTTGACGCCCGAGGAATCGAAGTGGATGCTGCGACGCATCAAACGCCTTTTTCCATTTGCTCGGGCCTAAATCAACCGCAAAAAACTCGGTTCCGCCGAATGTCGGACTAAAGGTTCCCCAGGACGGGGCCGATAGGTCCATTGTCTAGGCCAGGGGGACTTTGGTGGGTACTCACGGCTTTAGGCAACTTGACTGAGGACCGCTTCTCTTTGCCAAACGCTCCGAGGTGGGAGCTAAGGGTACAGCACAGAGGGGAGTGGTCCTCATCCTTTTTTTGCGCGATACTTTTCCCCTAATGTCCATCCGCCTGAACCACATCGGGGTCGCCGTCGCCAACCTTCCCGAGTTGCAGAAACTTTTCGCTCTGCTCGGCCTGAAGACCACCGGCACCGAAGCGGTTCCTGAACAAGGCGTGACCACTCATTTTCTTCCCTTTCCCGCGGGCGTCGCCTCGATCGAGCTTCTCGAGGTTACCGACCCCGAGGGAACCGTCGCGAAATTCATCGCGAAACGCGGACCGGGAATTCACCATCTTTCCTTCACCGTCGATGCGGGAAAACTCGATCCCCTCTGCGCGGAGCTCAAGCGCGCGGGGGTTCGCCTCATTTACGATGCGCCCCAAAAGGGCGCCCATTCGATGCGGATCAACTTCATCCATCCCGCTTCGGCGGGCGGCATGCTCCTCGAAGTGATGGAGAAAGCCTGATGCAGATGCGGCTGTCTCCCACCGTAAAGATCCTCGCGATCGCGTGTTTCGTGGTCTTTCTCGTCCAGCAGTCGATCGATCAATTCTTCGGCGGGCACCTCCTCACGTTCTTCGGACTCGTCCCGCGCGGATTCCTATTCGAAGGACGCGTTTGGCAGATCTTTACTTACTCGTTCCTTCACTCCGATCCGCTGCACCTGATCTTGAACATGATGATGCTCGTTTTCGTCGCGAGCGACCTCGAGTTCCAGTGGGGGCGGAAGCGCTTCCTTCAGTATTACTTTTTCTGCGCGGTTTCGGCCGGCATTCTCTACCTCCTCCTGCAGCTCTGGATCTGGGGCGGGAGCGGAATCGAAACGCCAATGGTCGGCGCTTCGGGGGCGATCTACGGCTGCCTGATGGCGTACGGGATCCTCTTCGGTGAGCGCCAGCTCCTCTTCATGATGCTTTTCCCGATGAAGGCGAAGCACTTCATCTGGGTCCTGGCCGGCGTTGAGTTCCTTTCGACCGTTTTTTCCGGTCG
Source organism: Bdellovibrionales bacterium (assembly GCA_043785205.1). Classification (GTDB taxonomy): domain Bacteria; phylum Bdellovibrionota; class UBA1018; order UBA1018; family UBA1018; genus JACMQW01. The sequence continues at coordinate 239 of JAYVXM010000267.1, read as the reverse complement.
GGGCGGTCTTTCGAGCGCGGCCCACATCGGAGGGATGCTCGCCGGTCTCGGTTACCTTTGGGTTCAGGCCCGCGTCCTGGCCGCGCGCCGAAACGAGGCGAAGGGGCTGACAAAGAAGAAAACGGCTTCGCGGTTCGGCATTCCGTCGAAGAAGAAGCACCTCAAACTCATCGTGGACAATAAAGACGGCGACGATGACCGCGATCCGGACGACCAGACTTGGCATTAACGTCCGCCTG
>JAYVXM010000266.1:0-6174 GCA_043785205.1 Bdellovibrionales bacterium | reverse complement strand
GCGCGTCGACCCAACCCCGTTCGAGGCCGCAGATTCCGGTCGTCCGCGCTCTGGCCGTTCCCACGCGATCGATGAGCGAACCCCTTCGCCCGGATTTTCGTCCGTCAGTTGACGACATCCGACGATCGGGCGTAACTCCTACCCATGAAATGGCGCCCGTCAGTCCTCTTCCTGGTCGCCTTCGCAGTACCCGGCCTCGCCTGGGGAATCGATCCGCTCGACGCCCTCGTCGCGACTTGCCGGGGGACTCATTTTTGCCACGCGATGGCCACCGTTCCGACGGGCACGAGCGGCGAAGACCTGACCCGATTGAATCTCTGTTTTCGCGATAAGGTTCGCGCGTGCTTCTACGCGACGGCGATGGCGGCGGCGCGCGAGGGAAAACGGAGCTCAATGCTCACGCGTTCGATTTTGTACGGAAACTTCTGCGGCTGGCGGAGCCTCGCGCGGAAGGCGGACGGAAATTTTCCGAACTGGGACGATCGGGAGGAAGTTCGGACGGCGATCGCCCGCACTCCGGCGCTCGACGTGGTCGACGAAGAGTGCAAGCGGCATGACCTCAAGTACGACGAACCGCCGTACGACATCTGCAAAGCGGACACGGAGCTGACGGAAAATCTCGCACGGCTGAGCTGGGATCAGAACGTCGACCTCTCGCCCGCGGCCCGCGAAGTGGCGCTCGCGTTTTCCGAGACGATCCATCGGAATCGATTCACGTGCGGAGCAATCGGCGCGATTCGGCACTCCGGACACTAGTCGGAACCCGAACTACTCCGTCACCGTCTTTTCGCCCGCGCCGTCCGCGGCCTTCGCGCCCGAAGGCGATCCGTCTTCCGCCGGACAATCGACGCGCGTGATCTTTGAAGACCCGAGCACGGTCACGCCGCTGTCGTGGTCAGTTCCGCCGAGGACCGTCACGCCGTCCTTGCTCGCGGCGAGCTTGGCTTTGCAATGGAGGTGGATCTCGGATTTTCCGAGCACCGAGACCTGCCCCTTGAGGCAGTACCATCCGTTCGGATTCAGGAGATTGAGATCGTTCTTCGACATCACGGCGACGTTCGGCTTCACGAGGACGAGCTCGGGCTTCGCCGTCGGTTTCTCGTCCGAGGTCGAACCACCGATCCCGAACACGCGAACCTTCGCCGACATCGTCCGGAAAGTCGGCTTCTCGGCGTTGAACGGGTGCTTCACGAAATTCCGCAGGCACGCCTTCACGGCGGCGATATCGCCCGGGTCCTGATCGGACGCGAAAGCCGGACCGATTCCGGAAAGGGAGACGATGGCCAACGACATGGAAACGAGCGTGAAAGTTTTCATACCGTGACAAATATCACGGAGTTTCTCCCTAAAACAAGGAGAGCTGATTCGGATCCTCGACCCGCCGGAAATGTTCAGCGGTCAACGCGTGGGATTTCGAGTTCAGGTCGAGTTTCCGCGCGTGGAGCCGAAAGAGCGCCCGCATCTGGTCGGCGAACACGCCCTCCCCGACCATCCGGGAACCGAAGTTCGGATCGTTCGTCTTGCCACCCCGAAGCTCGCGCACGCGATTGAGGATCTTTTCCTTTCGGTCCGGGAAATGGCGACCGAGCCACTCGGCGAAGAGGTCGCCGAGTCCGTACGGGAGGCGGAGCATCGTGTAGCCCGCTTCGGTCGCGCCCGCCTCGGCCGCCGCGCGGAGGATCGCCGGCAACTCATGATCGGTCAACGCCGGTACGACCGGAGCGACCATCACGCCGACGGGAATCCCCGCCGCCGCGAGTTTCCGAATCGCGTCGAGTCGCATCTCGGGCCGCGAAGTGCGCGGCTCCATCTTTCCGATCAGATCGGCGTCGAGCGACGTGATCGATAGGAAAACCTTAGCGCCCTTCCGCACCGCCATCTCGCCGATGAGGTCGATATCGCGGGTGACGAGGTGATTCTTCGTGATGATCGTGTACGGATTCCGAAACTGCCCGAGGACCTCGAGGCACCGGCGAGTCACGCGTAGGCGCCTTTCGATCGGTTGGTAACAATCAGTGACCCCGCTCAAATTGATGGCCGCGGGTTTCCACGCTTTCGCCAGGAGCGCTTTCCGTAGCAATTCAGGCGCGTCCTCCTTCACGAAAATTTTCGACTCGAAATCGAGGCCGGCGGAAAGGCCGAGGTACTCGTGGGTCGGGCGCGCGTAACAGTAGATGCAGCCGTGCTCGCAGCCCCGGTACGGATTCACGCTAAAGTCGAAACCGACGTCGGGACTGTCGTTCGTCGTGAGCGCGCTCGCCGAATGGTCGACGTAGAATTTCGTCCGCGGAAGCGGTCCGGGACTCGTGTCGTCCGCCGGGATTTCCTGGGCGTACTCGCCGCGCTCGAAATCGAACGCCTCGAAACGGCCGGAGGGATTCTCGGCGGTTCCCCGCGTAGAAGCGTGGACGGCGGATTCGGGAGTTTTCGGAGGTTTCACCCCCGGTAGCGTATCACAAACCGGGGACTCCGCGCCGGCCGCAGTCCGTCACGCAATTTCCCCGCAGATGCGTCAGCGCCACGTAGGCCTGGTGCGCCGAAACCCACCCCGTCAGCGACCCGAGCTGGACTTCGAGAAAGCGTTTCAAATCCACGTTCAGCTCGTCGCTGGTGGCGCGTCCCTGACGAAAGCGGGACAAATTGTCCTGATAAAGCTGGCGGGAAGACTTGAGAATCCCTTCCCGGGCGAGGGCGTTCTGGCGCGCGATTTCGTACCGGGACGGCACGGAGCGCGTTTCGGCGAGGACGTCTCGCCGGACCCCTTCCTGGCGAAGCTCGGTCGCCCCCGCCGTCTCCGACTGGACCCGGTAGGCGGCGTAATCGCGAAACCCGCTGAAGATCGGGATCGAAACCGTAAGCGCGGCCTCCCATCCGAGGACGAAGTCGGGCCCGTAGTACGGATCCCGCGTCCACCCGTAGGTTCCGCGCGCGTTCACGACGGGCAAGAGACCGCGAAACGCGCTCCGCGCGATCGCGTCGGCCGCCCGGGTTTCCGCCTCCGCCTCGATCCATTCGGGTCGCAGCTTCAGAATCTCCGCCGGCTCGACGGCCCCCGCGCGCGTGGCCGCGATCCGCTCTTTCCACGGAAATTCCGCGACGACGTCCGCATCACCGAGCCGAGCCTCGACGGCGGCGCGCGCGTCGGTCCAGGACTGCTCCGCCTCGGCCCGCTGGAACCGCGTGTTTTCGACGTCGATTTTCACCTTCAGGACTTCTTGAGTCGCGAGCCGACCGGCCGAGAACTGACGCTCGGCGATCGAGATCGATTCGTTCCCCATTTTCTCGAGCGAAGCGAGGACTTCGCGGGCCTCCGACGCGCGCACGAATTCGAGGAGAAGATCGACGGCCTGCTTTTCGCGATCGAGCCGCGTTCGCTCGAGTTTCGCCCGCGCCGCGCGCTCGTGGGCCGTCGCCGCCTCAGCCGCGAGCGCGTCGGCGCCGAACCGGAAGAGGTTCACGTTCGCGTTCCCGAGAAGCGAGCGCGTCTTCCCGTGACCCATCGCCCAGGTGTCGGTCCCGTCGAAAGTGATCGTCGGAAGAAAATGATACCGCTTTCCGAGCGCCGCGACGCTCGCGGCTTCGGCTTCGGCACCGACCGCCCCCACTTCCGTATCCCGCCTGAGCATCGCCCGAACCGCGTCGTCGAATGGCAGCGGGGCCGCCGTCGCGGACGCGATCGAAACGACGGACGCCAGACCGGCGACGAACCCCCTCATGACGACATTTCCGGCGCGCGCGGGAGTTCGGCCGACGGCGTCGGTAATCCCGGAAATACATCGTCGGTCTTCGCCGCGCGGAGGATCCGGCCCTTCAGGATCCCGCGGCCCGCGTCGCGCGAGCGACCGGCGGTACGGCGAAGCCACCGGAACTGGAGCGCGGGGACGATGAAGAGCGTGAGCGCCATCGAGAACCAGAGCCCGCCGCTGACGGCGATGCCCAGCGGCTGGAGGATCCGTCCGCCCTGGCCGAAACCGAGGGCGACGGGAAGCATCCCGAGAATCGTCGTGAGCGAAGTGATTAGAATCGGGCGGAGCCGCTGGACGGCCGCGCCGACGACCGCTTCCTTAGGCCCCATTCCGCCGCGAAACCGGCGCTCCGCGAAGTCGACGAGGATGATGCTGTTCGCGACCGCGATCCCGTTCAGCAGGATCACGCCAAGGACGCTGTTCAGGGAGAGCGTGCTCTGGAAGACGAGGAGCGAGGTGAGGACGCCGACGAACCCGAGCGGAATCGCGACGAGGACGATCAGCGAGTTCATGAAGCTGCCCATTTGGAAGATGAGCGTAAGCAAGATCATCACGATCGAGAGTCCGACCGCGACGGAAAGCTGGCGAATGGCGTCGTTCACTTCGACCTGGGCGTCTTCGCTCGTCACGTTGATCCCGGACGCTAAGGAATGGCTCGCGCGCCAATCGGCGAGCACCGAGTCGGCGACCTTGAGGTAAGCGCGATCCGACGTCTTTTCGGCGCTGTTCTCCTTTCGGCCGATGATCGTGTAGAGCTCGCGGCCGTTTTCGCTGTGGATGCCGGACGCCTCCTCTTCGATCTTCACGTCGCTGAGCGCGCGAAGCGGGATCACGCGGCCGTCGACGCCGACCGGAAAGCTTCCGAGATCTTCGGAAGTCGTGAGGAGCCCGCGCGGATAGCGAAGCATGATGTCGGCGTACTGGCGATCGACGTTCATGTAGTGGATCGTCTTTCCCTCGGTGGCGACCCGGATGATGTCGGAAAGGTCGTACGGAGAAAGCGTCGACCGGAGGTTCAGGTTCGGTCGAAGGACGATCGTCTTCGACTTATCCGAGCCCGGCTCGGTCCAGAGGCTCGGAAGAACCTTCTTCTCCTTCATCGCGTCGAGAATCGACTTCGCGGTCGCGCGCCGGTCCTCCACGTCTCCCCCTTCGACGGCGATTTGGAGATCGGGCGGATTCGGGAGCGGGAGCTCGGCGGGATTCCAGGGATTGATCCAGAAACGAAGGGTCGCGCCGTCCTTGAACTCCCCTTCGAGCCGTTTCCAGAAGTCTTTCATCCGGCGTTTGTCCTTCAGTCGGGCCATGATCATCCCGTTATTCGGGCCCTGGATCTGGGTGAAGGTGTAGCGGATCTCGTCGCCGAATTTCTTCAGGAGGCGAACCTCGACCGCTTCCGCCTCGCTGTCCATCTGACGAACGAGGGTATTTCCCTGGGTGCTGAGCCCGAGCATGACCCAGTCCGTGTCGGGCGTGCCGAGGACTTCCTTCGGAAGTTTCGGGAGCGCGAAGGTGAAGAGTCCGATCAGCGCCGCGAAAACGCCGGCGGCGACCAGCGCCTGGAGGCGGCCCGATTCGACGAATTTCCCGAGACCCCGGCGGTAAATCCCCTCGAGGCGTTTTAAGCCGCCTTCGATCGGCGAGTGCCCGATATCGGCCTTCGGGTTCTTCGAGTTTTTAATGAGGTGGAGACGGACGGTCGGCACGAGGAGGAGGGCGACGAACGCCGAAAACCCGTGGGAAAAGATGACGGTCTTCGCGAGGTCGCCGAGAACCGCGTACGAAAGGGCGGAAGTGAACGCGAGCGGGGCGAAGACGACGAGCGACGCGATCGTCGAGGCGACCACCGCGAGGCGAACCTCCTTCACGGCCGCGAGCACGATCCGGAGCTTGCCCGCGAAATCGGGCGGGACCTCCTCCTTTTCGAGGTGCCGGAAGATGTTCTCGAGGACGACGACCGAGGCGTCGACGTTCATCCCGGACGCGAGCGCGAGTCCCCCGAGCGAAATGAGATTCAGGTTCATACCCGAAAATTTCATGAGGATGAACGCGAGGACCATCGAGAGCGGGATCTCGATCGCGGCGGTCACCACGTTCCGAAGACTCCCGATGAAAAGGAAGAGGATGCCGACCGCGAGAAGCGAGCCGATGAGCACTTCGTGGAAGACGTTTTCGATCGCTCCGCGGATGAATTCGGACGGATCGACGAGGACGCGGTACTTCACGTCCGGCGGAAGAAGCGGCTTCACGCGCGCGATGAGCTCGAGGATATCCTCACTCATCTTCTTCACGTTTCCGCCGGGCTTCGGCGAAGCCCAGAGGATGAGGCTCGGCGAGCCGCTCGTCTTCATGATCCGGGTTTTTCCCTCATCGACGCGGTACTCGATCTTCGCGATGTCCCCGAGGAGGAGGCTTTGCTCGCCCGGCG
>JAYVXM010000265.1:0-6177 GCA_043785205.1 Bdellovibrionales bacterium | reverse complement strand
TCGGCCGGGCGATCGAGGACGCCCTGACGTCCGGGTTCGGATGGGATTCCGCTCCGGGCGTTAACCCGCTTTGGAAAAACGGGGCGACGACCGCCCATACCGCGTTCCTCCTTTTCGACCGGATCGCGAAGCGCGCGATCTTCGTCGCTTCGAACACGATGGTGAGCGCCGACGAGCTCGGTTTCTTCGCCGCCGGCGTGCGTCCGCAGGACGACGTACTCGCGCTGGGCGTTCCGAAACGCGAAGCTCCGGCGGAGGAAATCGCGCGTTTGAAGGGAAAGTTCCGGCCGCCTTCGCCGTTGCCGTCGCGGCTGCCGAACGGTTTCCCCGAGCTCTACTCGGTCGAGGCCTTCGAGACGTTCGGCCGCCTGGTCGCGCGCTACTCGGTCGGCGCGCATTCGATCGGGGCGCTCCTCGTACCGGAAGCCGAGCCGGACGTCTGGCGCGTCGTCGACGGGATGGACAACGTCGCGAAGCTTCGGCTCCTTCCGAACGGGCTCCGGACCTCGCTCCATTTTTACCGAAATGAACCCGACGTCGTCGAGGTTGAAAAAGTGTCCGGAGAGCCGGAAAAATATCCGGCTCAGGAAAAGTAAAGGCGGACCCCGATGCGAATCACCACGAAATGGCTCGATGAACCCCGCGCGTACACCGGCCCCGAGCTTCGGCCCCACTTCCTCCTCGAGAAGCTTCGGATCGAAGGTTCCGCGGTCGCGGCCTTCGCCGGCCCGTGCGAAGTGAAGACCGACGACCTCGTCGACTGGGAGGACCGACTCGCGAACGACTTCATCCGCTCGAAGCTCATGGTCCATTTTCTCGGCGAATTCTTCGGGATTTCGCTGGTGGAGGGCGTGCTTTACCAGCGCCTTTTCATGGCGATCGCTGGCCAGGAAATCGCGCGCGCGACCGGAAAGGTCATCACGCGTTCGGGCGACGACCTCTATTGGAACGATGGGCGTGAGGAGCGGAAACTCTCCGTTTCGATCGTAACCGCCTCGCCCGTTTCGCGCCTTCTGCACGCCGGGCTCAACCTCGACGCGACCGGCGCACCCGTAAAAGCCGCCGGCCTCTTCGATCTCGGACTTGGCGCGGCGCATAACCTGGCGCCCGTGAAGGCCTTAGTCGCGCGGATTCTCACCGCTTTCGCCGACGAGGTCGCCGGGGTCGAGTGGGCTTGCGCCAAGGTGCGCCCCGTGGTGTAAACCAGGCCTCATGTCATTCCTGAACGCCCCCGAGTACATCCGCAACCTCGCGCCATACGTTCCGGGCAAACCGATCGAGGAAACCCAGCGCGAATTCAAGATCAAGCACGTCGTGAAACTCGCGTCGAACGAGAACCCGCTCGGACCGAGCCCGAAGGCGCTCGCGCTGCTGCGGAAAAAGATCCTCGATCTGCATCGGTATCCCGACGCCTCCGCGTACCATCTGAAACTCGCGCTCGCCGAAACGCTCGGACTTCCGGTCGGCGAAATCATCATCGGAAACGGATCGAACGAAGTGATCGACATGCTCATCCGCGCGTACTGCGTGCCGGGCGATTCGATCGTGACCTCGAAGGCCGCGTTTCTCGCGTACCGGATTTGCGCCCAGATCCAGGGGGTCGCCACCCTCGAAACCGCGCTCACGCCGGACCTCCGGGCGGATCTCGCGGACATGGCCGAAGTCGTGCGCTCCCACGACCGCGTGAAGATGGTCTTCCTCGCGAATCCGAACAATCCGACCGGCACTTACAATACGACGACCGAACTTCGCACTTTCCTACGCGAAATGGCGAAGATCCGCGACGGCTCCGTCCTCCTCGTCCTCGATTACGCGTACTGGGAATACGTGACGGCGAAGGATCTGCCCGATCCGCTCATCCTCATGAAGGATTATCCGAACATGATGGTCCTCCGGACTTTCTCGAAAATCCACGGCCTGGCCGGACTTCGCGTCGGCTACGGAATCGCTCCCCGCGAAATCATCGGAAACGTCGAGAAAATCCGCCAACCGTTCAATCTGAACTCGCCGGCGCTCGCCGCCGCCGTCGAATCCCTGAAGGATCACGCGCACCAGCGTCGCTCGAAGAAAACGAACGACGCCGGCATGAAACTCTGGACCCGCGAGCTCGCGCGAATGGGGATTCCCTTTTGGCCGAGTCAGGGGAATTTCCTCCTCGTCGACGGCTCGAAGGGGCTCGGGAAACGGGGGGGCGACGTCTACGAGAACTGCCTCCGCCGCGGCGTGATTTTCCGGCCGGTCTCGAATTACGGACTCATGCATGCGCTCCGAATCTCGATCGGAACGAAGGTTGAAAATGAAATCGCGATCCGGGCACTCGCCGAAGAGCTCCCGCCCGATCGCCGCGCGGTCTATTTTCGGAAGGGTCCGAAGCGGACGAAACGGCGGGCGGCGCGATGACCGAACTTTCGGTTCAGTTCCCGAAAAAGGGTCCGGTCGTGGCGATCGACGGGCCGGCGGGAACCGGGAAAAGTTCGGCGACCCAGCGGCTTTGCGAACGCCTCGGGTTCGTGCACGTGGATACCGGCGCCCTCTACCGTTCGATCGCCTACTTGCTCCTCCAGGAACGGGGGGCGCTCGAGACCGGGTGGGACAGTTTCGGCCCGGAAGAGCTTCCCGAAGTCGAGACGCGCGCGAAGGTGATCGCGGAGACGGCGAAACTCGGTTTCGCGCGGCGGCCGAAGCAAAATCCCGCGAACCGGATCCTCGCGAACGGCGTCGACATCACCTCGTTCATCCGGACGCCGCAGGTCTCGATCTGCTCGAGCCGCGTTTCCGCGCTGCCGGCGGTACGGGACGCGCTCCGCTCGCTCCAAAGGTCGATGGGCTGCGAGGGTCGAGCGATCCTCGAGGGCCGGGATATCGGCACCGTGATCTTCCCGGACGCGGACGTTAAGTTTTTTTTGACGGCCTCGATTGGCGAACGGGCGAAACGGCGCCTGGCAGAGCTCGAAGCCTCCGGCGCGGACGCGCCTTCGTACGAGGAAGTGAAGCGGCAGATCGCCGACCGAGACCGCGGGGATATGACCCGGTCGGTGGCCCCCCTCCGGCAGGCGAACGACGCGCTCGAGCTCGATACCTCGAATTTTACGCTCGATGAAGTCGTGGAGTGGATGGAGAAGCAAGTTCGGGATAAGCTTAAGGTATAGGACTCGCCTAAACCCAAAAGCATGAAGACTTCCCGCGCTCCGAAATCCGGCTCCGCCGAACCCCGAATCCTCGTCGCCCGGCCGGACCGGATCGGCGACGTGATCCTTTCCACGCCGGTCATCGCCGCGCTTCGCGCCCAGTATCCCGGCGCCCACATCACCTTTCTCGTCCGGGACTTCGTCGCACCCCTGATCCGCGCGATCCCCGGAGTCGACGGCGTCTTCGTCTACGATCCCGACGGTCGCCACTCGGGGGTCGGCGGATACTTCCGCCTCATGGAGGAACTGAAAGCCCAGCGCTTCCAAATCTCGATCGTTCTCCAGTCCACGCTGAAACTCGCCTCCGCGCTCTTCGGGGTCGGCGTGCCGAATCGGATCGGACCGCTCTCGAAGCCGCATTCCTACCTCTTCTATAATCGGGGAACCCGCCAGCGCCGCTCGCTCGTCGAGATGCATGAGGCCGATTACAATCTCCAGCTTCTCCGGAAGCTCGGGATCCGGGTCGGGGGGCATCAAATTCCGTCCCGGATCGCGATCTCGGACGAGAAACGGAAGGCCGCGCGGGCCTGGCTCGCCGAAAAAGGCTGGCGGTCGGACGATGAAAATAAAAAACGGCTGATCGCCGTCCACCCCGGAATGGGCGGCTCGGCGTTGAACTGGCCGGAAAATTATTACGTCGATCTCATCCGGAGCCTCCGGAAGGAGGGGAACGAAATTCTTCTCACCGGCGGGCCTGCGGAGGGGTTTTTGCTCGAGCGAATTCTCCTCGAACTCGAAAAAACCGGCGATTCCGCGATCGTTTACGCCGGAAAGCTCGCCGAAGGGAGTCCGCCCGCGACCGTCGAGACGCTCGGAGCGCTTTTCGCGGAGACCGACCTCGTCGTCGCGCCGTCGACCGGGCCCCTTCATATCGCGGTCGCGCTCGGAATTCCGGTGGTGACATTCTATCCGCCGATCCGCGTCCAGAGCGCCGTCCGCTGGGGACCGTACGTGAACGATCCGGAAGACGCGGGCATTCTCGTCCCGGAAGTGTACTGCGGAGAAGACTTCAACTGTCGCGGACCGAAGTGTAATTACTATCCATGCATGCGGATGATCGGGCCGCGCGAGGCCCTTCGTGAAGTTTCGCGCCTGCTCGGCCGGAAGGACGCCGGGCGGATGACCTTAGAAAAGGGCGCTCCCGCGCCCGACGGGAGAGCGGTGGAGCGATGATTCCCTCGAGCCGATTGCGGAGTTTAGTAAAAGAGTTTTCCCAGCGTCGGATCCTCGTCGTCGGGGACGTCGGAATCGACCGTTACGTCAGCGGCACCGTCGAGCGGATCAGTCCCGAAGCCCCGGTACCGATCGTGTTCGTGACGAGCGAAGTGCACAAGCTCGGGCTCGCCGCGAACGTCTCGGATAATATCCACGCTCTCGGTGGCGACTCCGAGCTCGTCGGCGTCGTCGGGAAGGACCGCTCCGCTTCGGAAATCCGCGCCCTCCTCCGCCGTTCGAAGATCGCCGACCGCGCGCTGATCGCGGACGCCGGCCGGCGCACGATCGTGAAGGAACGGATCGTGAGCGAGCGCCAGCAGCTCCTCCGGATCGACTACGAAACGCCTTCCCCGATCGGAAAGAAACTCGAAGCGGCGATTCTCGCGCGGGTGCGCGCCGCCCTCCGGGGACGGGGCTCCGCCGACGCGGTGATCATTCAGGATTACGCAAAGGGCATGCTCTCGAAGAACCTCGTCCGGGCGATCGTGAAGGCGGCCCGGGCGGCGAAGAAGCCGGTCCTCATCGACCCGAACGCGAAGTCGAGTCTCGACCTTTACGTCGGCGCGACGTTCATGACTCCGAATACCCGGGAAGCTGAAAAACTCACGGGGATCGCGATTCACGATTCGGCTTCGCTCGAAGCGGCCGGCGCGAAGCTTCTTCGCGCCACCGGTTCTCCGTACGTAGTCGTCACGCGCGGGAAGGACGGCATGGCGATCTTCACGAAGGGTTCGCGGAAACCGAAACTCATCCCGACGTTCGCGCGCGAAGTGTACGACGTGTCCGGAGCGGGAGATACGGTGATTTCCCTCATGGCGCTGGCTTACGCGTCCGGCGCGACGATCGAAGAGGCCGCCGTGCTCGGCAATCTCGGCGGCGGAATCGTCGTCGGAAAACGCGGGACCGCGACGGTCACCCCGGCCGAGATGGACGCGGCGCTTCGGCAAGCCGTCGAGGCGGGGCTTCTCTAGGCTCCCACGGCCAGGAAATCAGCGAGCGCCCGGTTCACGGCGGATGGAACTTCCAGTTGGGGATAATGACCCACCCCCTCTAACGGAAAAAAATCGCTGTTTTTCAGCCGCTGTTTTTCAGCCGCGTCCTCGCGAAATCGAAGATCGGTTTCCCAGAAATGGGATCCGCCATACCCCAGATCAACGCGAGCGGAATCGTCGTGCGCTCCATCGCCCTCGTCCACCGTTCTCCGAAATTTCGGCGGTCCTCGAGCTAATGGATCAGGCGGTGGCTAATCCGATTTCCGGAATTCTTTCGGATGATTTCCCAGTGCTCGGCGACTTCTGAAGGCAGTGGGCTCGGAAAGCCGTGGAGAAGGAGAATGAGTTTCCCTTGGGGATTGCCCGAGCGTCGGTAAAAAAACGCAGGGGGATTCCCGTCAAGGATCTCGGTTTTTCCGGCATTGAACCAGTCTTCGGATCGCATTGTTTCGCGCCCGCCTAGAGATCAATAATCTCGACCTCCGCTCCTTCGGGCAATCGATTAAAGAGCTCGATGATGTCGAGATTTCCGAATCGAATGCATCCGTGAGAAGCCGGTCTTCCCAGTAGGAACTCCTGACTGGTTCCATGCAGATAAATGAATCGGTCCCGGGTATTCGAATTATGGGGTTCAATCCCTTCGAGCCAGAGGATTCGCGTCAAAACAAGATCCTCCGTAGAGGTGCTCATCGGGTTTGAGGGATCCGCGGTCCAAATTTCCCCAGTGGGTACCCTTTCGCGCAGAACCGCGCCCGATGCCAAACCGCCGCCAATTTTCTGGG
>JAYVXM010000264.1:0-1815 GCA_043785205.1 Bdellovibrionales bacterium | reverse complement strand
CAAAGTCGAATCTCGTTTAAAACCCCGGGAGATCTTCTCCCGGGGTTTTTTTATTTCGGGAACCCTCGCCCAGTAACGCAGAGCAAGCTGAAGCCGAGGTAAATAACGCGTCGCGCATCGGTCATTTCAACCCCTTCTCCATTATACACAGGCATTGTTGACTCCTCCGGGTGACGGGCCTAAACCCGACCGGAATCGACAACACCCGAAAGGGGTATTTATGAAGATCTCTGAACTGGTAGCTTTATTCGTTCTGACGCTCGGAATGAGTGTCGTCGCCTCGGCGAAAGAATTCCGCATCCCGCTCTCGAACGTCGGCGAAAATGCCGACGGAAACTTCACCTCGCTCGTCGTCATGAAGAACGCTGAAGAGACCGTTCTCTACGAACTCGTTCCGGCGACGACTGAGGTCGCGACCGTTCTGAAATCTAAAAAATGCCCGGATGGAGTTCATGTCGACGCCTCCGTGGTCCTACGGACTCTCGCCATCGACGAAGAAAATCACCGGATGGGTCAGCAGCGTGTAACCCTTCTCGTCCGTAAAATCGAATGCCTCGCTCCTTAGCCGCCCACGCGCGTGAGAAGGCGGGCGCAAAAACGGTTGAAGCCCGTACCGAGGCGCGAGGTCGCTAACCTCGCCTCGGCGCCCGTCGGGTGGAGGTTTTCGAACGTCGTCGACGAGAGGCGATGCAACGTCTGGATTTCCGCGAGCAGAGGCTTCGGCATGGCGACGCCTTCGAAGTCGAAAAGTTCGAGGTATGCGGCGGCGGAATGGACGGACGGAAGCCCCGCTTCGATCGTGCTCATGAATGCGGCCCGGGTCGGCTCCTCAGCCGCCTTCCCATTCAAGACGGCGCGTTTGATCCGGCGAAGGTCCGCGACCGAGGGTTCGAGGGTCTTTAAGCGGGTGAACGCCGCTTTCGAAGGGGTCCATTTTCCGGCGGCGACTGAAAAGCCGAATTCCACGGCGTCGGCGAAATAGGTCCCGTTCGGCGCGGAAAGGAGAATTCGTTCGAGATGGGCGATTCGGTCCTGAGCGGTCGGCTCGAGGACGAGCCATGCTTTAAGCGTCGCCCACGACGAACCCGCGCGGCCGATTTCACCGATGACCTTCTCGCGAACGATCGCGTTTCGCACGGTCAGGATCGGATTCGTGTGTCCGCCGAAGGTCGACGAAAAGCCGTGGGTGAGCAGCCGCTGCTGATCCGTCGCGCTCGGGTACGCCGCCATCGCGTAGGAAAGTGCCTGGCGGTAGGCCGTACCATCCAAAACCGCGCGCTCGAAAAACGTCCGCCACTGCTCGAGACTCGGCTTCATCTCCCGGAAACGCACCCACTGGCCCGGCCCCGTCAGCATCGCCTCTTTCATATAGGCCTCATGGGTCGCGCCGTAAGCGACGTTCAGCTGGTCGAGATAGGCGTCGATGCCGATCTTCGCGCTCACCTCGAGCCCGAGGCGATGGTACTCGCCCCAGAGCGCGGCGTTCGTCGTGGCCTTGCGCAAGGTCCGGAGATTATTCAGGAGTGCCTGGCGGTCGGCCGTCGTCGGATTCAGCGCCTCGAACTGGGGCAGAAGGGACTCCGAAGTCGCTGCGGCGAAGCCGCGCTGCCAGTTATCCCAATACTTGCCCGCCGCCGCGGCTTTCCAGTCCCGGTCGGTCAATCGGATCAACGCCGCGACCGTCTTCGCGTTCTTCATCTCGTACCCGAAGAGACGCTGAACGATCGCGTCCCCCCCGTCCGGACCGATGTTCAAGAGGACGTTGCTGAAAATCGTACGGGCGCTTTCGGCCTGCTTCACGGTCGGACCGAGCTT
>JAYVXM010000263.1:0-6179 GCA_043785205.1 Bdellovibrionales bacterium | reverse complement strand
AGGTGAAGGAAAGCGTCGACGCAATCCTGAAGAAGGAAGTCGCGGGCGGCACCTATCAAGTCGAAAAAGCGGACGTCGTCGGCGCGGCGGCTGGTTCGTCGCTCCGGATGTCCGGAATCCTTTCGATGATCTACGCCCTCATCTGCATCCTGATCTACGTCGCGATTCGCTTCGACGCGCGGTACGCGCCGGGCGCCGTCCTTGCGCTCTTTCACGATACGGTGATCGTCGTCGGGGTCTTTATTCTGACCCAGAAGCAGTTCGACCTCCAGATTCTCGCGGCGATCCTCGCCCTGATCGGCTATTCGAATAACGATACGATCATCGTCTTCGACCGGATCCGCGAAACGCTCCACGCGAATCCGTCGATGAACATCATCGCGGCCGTGAACAAGTCGATCAACGAAACCTTGGGCCGCACGATCCTGACCTCCCTTTGCACGTTCCTTACCGTGTTTTCGCTCTGGGTCTTCGGCGGCAAGGCCCTCGAAGATTTCGCGTTCACGCTCATGGTCGGGATCATCATCGGGACGTACTCGTCGGTCTTCATCGCGAGCTCGCTCGTCGTGTTCATTACCGAATATCAGCAGCGCCGCGCGATCTCGGCGAAGGCCGCCCCGAAGCGGAAGGCCTACACCGTCCGCCCTGATCCGAAGTTCACGGCATGAGCCGCGACTGGATTCCGCGCGACGGTCGTTTTCTCTCGGAAGAGGGGAAGCGCCTCGCCGCGGACCTCCGAGCCTCCACGGGGCTCGCCGACCTGACGATTCGCCTCTGTATTTCGCGCGGTCTCACCTCGGCCGAAGAGATCCAGGAATTCCTCGCGCCGAAACTCGAGCGGCTTCGCGATCCCCTCTCGATTCGGGATATGGGTATCGCGGTCGAGCGGCTCGCCCAGGCCCGCGAAGATGGGGAGCCCGTCCGTATTTTCGGCGATTACGACGTCGACGGCACGACCGGCGCCGCGCTCCTTTCGTGGTTTTTTCGCGAAGCCGGCTTCACATTCGAAGCCACCCAGCCCGATCGGTTCAAGGACGGTTATGGCTTGAGCGTGAAAGCGGTCGAGGAGACCGAAGAAAAGGGATTTCCGATTCTCGTTACCGTCGATTGTGGGATCACGAGTTTCGACGCCGCCGAGACGGCCCAGGGCCTCGGCATCGACTTAATCATCCTCGATCACCACCAGGTCGACGCGGTCCGGGGAATTCCGGAAGCGTTCGCGGTGGTGAATCCCCAGCGGCCCGACTGCGAGTCGGGGCTGAAGGAGCTCTGCGGGTGCGGGGTCGCATTCTATCTCATCCGCGCTTTGCGGGCTGAGGGTCGGAAGCGCGGCTGGTGGCCGGCGGGTAAAGAGCCGAATTTGAAGAAGCACCTCGACCTCGTCGTGATGGCGACCGCCGCCGACATGGTGCCGCTCGTCGGTGATAACCATATCCTCGTGAAGCAGGGACTTGAAGTCTTGAAGGCGTCGACGAAGCCGGGCGTCTCCGCCCTCCTCGAGAGTGCCGGACTCGCGCACCGCGAATTCGGTCCGTCGAGCCTCGGCTTCGCGATCGGCCCGCGGATCAACGCCTCCGGACGGATGAGTAACGCATCTCACGCGCTAGAACTCCTCACGACCGAAGATCCGAAACGCGCGGTCACGCTGGCCGCGGATCTCGAGCGGATGAATCAGGAGCGGCAGACGCTCCAAAACTCCATTTGGGACGAAGTCCGTACGCACGTCGAAGCGGGACTCGCCGCCGGAAAGTACAAACACGGGATTCTCGTCGGCAGCCCGAACTGGCACGAAGGCGTCGTCGGGATCGTCGCCTCGAAGGTCACCGAAACGTTTCGCAAACCGGCCGCGGTGCTCGCGCTTCGCGAGGATTTTGGCAAGGGTTCCGTTCGTTCCTATGGCGGGAAAGACGTTCTCGAGGCGCTTCGACGCTGTAAAGATCGGCTTCGTTCGTTCGGTGGGCATAAATACGCCGCCGGCCTCGCCGTCGAGCTCGATCAGTTCGAGTCGCTCGTCGCCGCATTCGACGAAGCCGTCGGTTCCCTCGAGGACGCGCAAGCGGGAGAGCGTCCCCTCCTCACCGAAGGCGACGCTTCGATCGAGGAGCTCGACTTTAAAACGCTCCAGGAGATCGAGCGCCTCGGTCCTTTCGGTCCGGGCAATCCCGAGCCCGTCTTCGTCATTCGCGCGAAGACGATCGGGCATTCCGTGATGAAAGGTCGGCATTTGAAGATGTCTTTGGCCCCACCCGGCGCGGAGGCGACTAGCCGTACGGAGGCGACTCCCCAGTCGCTGGACGGGCGGCCCCCCGGAAGCATCCCTTCGGTGATGGAAGCCGTCTGGTTTCACGCCGCCGAACGCGAAGAAACGCTGAACGCCGCGACCCGGGGTGAGAACCTTTGGGCGGCGACTCCGGAGATCAATCGTTTCCGCGGACGCGCGACTCCGACCCTTCGCGTGAAAGACCGTCGCGATCCGCCGAGCGGTCTCCCGAATTAAGCGCTCGCCCGCCGGGCCTTGAACCGCGCGGATTCGCGGGCTCGTCAATTCTCCCACTCCCGTCACCGAGTGCCGTCGTTTTTCTGGCGCGGGCGCGGCGTTTTGACTCGTCTTTGCCGACCGGTATTCTTTACCTACCGGTCCCGATCGGTTTCGAGCCTCGCATGGATGCGCGGCTACCAAAGCTCAAGGAGGGCGTCTCATGCGGAAGTCAGGGTGGTCATTGTCGGTGACGTCGATCGTCGCCGCGGGTTTGTTTTATTCGAACGCGCACGCGAATCGTGCCGCGGAATTCGTTCCGGGCGAAATCATCGTCGAGATGCGGGACGGTTTCACCGCTTCCTCCGCGAACTTTCGCGCCTCCCTCGCGCAGGTCCTCGGCGCGAACGCGGTGAAGGAAGTGAAGCCGCTCGCGATGGACGCTTCCCTCCAGAAAATCGTCCTCCGCGATCCGACCCGGACCCGCGCCGCGCTTTCGCAAATCAAAGATACGTTCGTCGCCTCCGTGAAATTCGCGGAACCAAACTTCATCTACCACGCGGACGTGATGCCCTCGACCTACGTCGGCGAACCGAACGATACGGATTTCGCGGCGAAACAGTGGGATATGAAGAATACCGGCCAGCTCGACAAGCCGGGCGGACAGACGGGGACGGTCGGCAGCGACGTGAACGTCGTTCCGCTCTGGGCCGAAGGCGTGACGGGGGATCGGAAGCTCCTGATCGCGGTGATCGACACCGGTCTCGACTACAACCATCCGGACATCGCCGCGAACGCCTACCGGAATCCGAAGGAAATTCCCGGAAACGGGATCGACGACGACGGAAACGGCATCGTCGACGACGTATACGGAGCGGACTTCTCGGGCGCGACTCCCGTCGGAAACGGCCTCGACAACAATAATCACGGTACCCACTGCGCGGGAACCATCGGCGCGGTCGGGAACGACCGTAACGGCCTCGCGGGCGTGAACTGGACGGCTTCGATCATGCCGGCGAAATTCCTCGACGCGAGCGGAAGCGGATCGCTCGAGGGCGCGGTCAACGCGATCAAGTACGCCACGAAAATGGGCGCGAAGGTGATGTCGAATTCCTGGGGCGGAGGGAGCTACTCCGATATTCTCAAGGGCGCGATCGCGGACGCCGGCGCCGCCGGAGCGCTCTTCGTCGCGGCGGCCGGGAACGACGGGGCCGACAACGATTCGGACCCGCACTATCCAGGAAGCTACGACCTTCCGAACGTCCTCTCCGTCGCCGCGATCGACAATCGCGACGGGATCGCGTCGTTCTCGAACTACGGCAAGCGGACGGTTCACGTCGCCGCTCCGGGCGTGAACATCTATTCGACCGTTCGGAATGGCGGGTACGCGACCTTCAGCGGAACGTCGATGGCGACCCCGCACGTCTCCGGGATTGCCGCTCTCATCTGGAGCGCGAATCCGACGTGGACCGCGCTCGACGTGAAGAAGCGGTTGATCGAAACGTCGACCCCGATCGCCGCGCTCAAGAATGCGTCCGTCTCGGGCGGGCGGGTGAACGCCTACAACGCATTCCACGGCGTCATCCCGCCGCACGACGGGCCGGCCGACTCCGCTTGGAAGACGATTCCGTACGCGCTCGAATCCTCTCATCCGTACGCGGACAACTCGAACGTGACTTTCGAGGTCTCGGCTCCGGGCGCGAAGTATATCCGGGTCATTTTCGACCGCGTCGAAACCGAGCCGCGTTACGATCCATTGACGTTCGAAAGTCCGACGGGGGAAGTCATCGAGACGATTTCCGGTACGAAGTCCGGGGAGTACGTCACAGATTATTTGAAGGGCGATCATGGCTTAATTCGGCTGAGGTCCGACTCCAGTGTCGGCGGATTCGGCTTTAAAGTCTCGAAAATCCAGGTCGTCGATTAACCGGGCGCGAACCGAAGAAACCCGGGCGGGGCCGAAACGGGGATTCTCCCTTTCGGCCTCGCCCTTTTTTAGGGATACTGTGGAAACATGTCTCGAATCGCCGCGCCGCTGATCTCCGTCCTCACGCTCGTCCTTTCCCTTGTTTCCGCGGCCCCGCTTGCCGGGGCGGACGCCTCCGATCCGACGGCCCAATCGGCGCTGCTGCCGAGTCCCGCCGAATCGGGCATGCCCGAAAAGATCACTCGGAAAGAAGTTCGGCGAATTCGCCGCGAATTCACCGAGCTCCTCGATCAGGAGCGCGATCGCCTCCGCGCGGACGAGACGCGCCGGCGTCGCGAAGGCGACGTCGCGCGAAAGGTACGCCGCCGGGAGTGGGATACCCGCGAGAGGACGACGCGCCGAAAGTATTTCGAGGAGAATAGTCAGGGAGCCGTCCGCCGGCAGTATGTGAAGGAGTTCAACGATCGCCGAAAGGCTTTTTATGACGAGCTTCGAAACGAAGAGCGAATCGAGCGGGCCGAGCTCGACGGCCGCTGGAAGGCGTTAAAGGATTCCCAGCGCGCGCGATTAAATTCGGTCGAGGAGGCTTTACGCCGTTCGGAACGTCCCTCGAGTCGACTTCTCGAGCGGGCGGATTAGGAATTGGCAAGATTCCTCCTTCCGCTCCTGCTCGCGTTCGTGCTCGTCGGCTGCTCCCATGGTCGAAAGAGGGTGGAAGGGGCGGCGGACACCGCCCAGTGCCGCGACTTTTGTCAGAAGCTCGAACGGTGTGTGGGATCCGAGTATAGCGACGAGCTGAAATCCAAGCTCTGTGAGCTCGCGCGTTGCGAAAGCGGCTGTCGTGCGCGAGTGCGCGCCGAGGCCGGCTACGAAGGGGCGTTCCAGTTCGATCGGAAAACGTGGCGAGGAAACTGCGGACCGATTTTCGAGCGCCTGGACCGCGACCAGTGCCGGGATCTCGACTCCCGAAACGACCTCTGCTGCGCGGCAATCTGCACGGCCGAGCTCATCTCCCAAGGCGGGATCCGTCGCTGGCCGACCTGCGGGAATTAGGTTTGCCCGGAGGTTTTTGTATTCGAGTTTGGTAGCGCCCGCGGTTTTTCGTGCGGCGGCGGAAGGGAAGTCGTTTCCTCGATGGGTATGGAATTCTTATATTTGTTCTGAAGAACGCGGGCGTCGCGGTCCGCGTTTGCAATTTCTTGGTTCATCGACGGCAGGCGGAAGGCTTTCGAATTAGGGTCCTTTTCGCAGGTATGAATGACCATTCTGAAACCTTTTTTTCCGATGAAGAGACAGCTCACTTCGGGATTGGCCTTTTTTTCGACTAAGACCCATTTTCCGGCCACCAGTTCAACTTCCGCGAGACTCCATTTTCCATTTGGACCCTTCGTAAGCATCGCCGAGTAAGGATACTTGTAGTTTCCATCCGCGGAATAATGAATGTTCATGAGGTATTTCGCATTTGGAATAATTGTTTCGGCGTGCACTCCGAGGACTTTGCTATTATCGGGAACCTTAATATCGATGCCCAGTATTGAGCCCGTCAATGTCGAGGTTTTAGAAAGGAGTTGAGCCATTGTTTTTCGGTCGCCATTAAAAGTGATAGAAACTAAGTTTTCCTTGTCGTCCACTTCGATTTTTACGGCGGCCGCTCCGGAAAAACCCTTAACATTGGATGTGATGGTGAGAAGGTGAATGTCGCCAGCCGACGCATTCGTGGCCAGCGAGCAAATCGTTCCGAAGGCCCACCCTAGAATAGCATTCGATATTTTCATA
>JAYVXM010000262.1:0-18551 GCA_043785205.1 Bdellovibrionales bacterium | reverse complement strand
CGCCGATCCGCTTGCGGTCGCGCTCCTCCTTCTCGGAGCCGGAAGCTTTCTCGATCGCCGGCGGACGAACGCCGCGCTCCTCTTTCTTCTCGCCGTGTCGGTGAAACCGACCGTCTTACCATCGGTGCTTTTCTTTCGGTGGGCGTTCGCCCCCGATCGCGACTCGCGTCGACTCCTGCCGAAGCGGGCTCTTCCATGGATCGCGCGCGAGGCGGCGCTCGCCCTGATTTTTATCGCCCCGTTCGCGGCGTGGAGCGCGGCCGTCAAGGTACTCGGAATTCCGAGTCCGATGCACGAAGGGGGACTCCTCGCGATCGGGCGGGACTGGGCGATCCTCGCCGAGCCCGCGTACTATTCGAAGTTCTTCGTCTGGATGGTTTTCAAGGGCGTCGGCGTTCCGCTCTTCGCGCTCGCGGTATACGGAGTAATCACGTCGGCGCGCCGGCCCGGGAGCGCGGCCGACGATCGGATCCTTCGTCTCGCCGCGTGGTCGGCCGGCATATTCCCGTACTGGCTTTTCGTGCGGCGACTGAACGTCATTCACGATTATTACTCGCTCTCGTTTTTCCTGCCGATCGCGGTCCTTGGCGCGCTGTCCGCGACACGGGTCCTTTCCGGCGCGGGGATTCGGATCGTAAGGATTCTCATCCTCGCGACGATCGCGCAGGGCGTGGGTCTGTATATCGCCGCCGGGTGGAGTCTTCCGTGGCGAGTCCCGGTCGAGGAGCGTCCGATTTTCTGTGGAAAGGAGTTCCGTTCGGAAAAGCTGATGGGAATTCCGCCTGCGGAATCCCCGCCCGTCTTACGACGCTAGCGGGCTCAGGTCCCGTCGATTTTCGCTTCACCCTTTTGGTCTTCGATCGCGAAGTGCTTGATCACGCGACGGAGTCCGCGAAGGATGCCTTCGAAGTCCGACTTATCCTTGAGCCCGTGGAAGGAGTAGCGGACCGCGAGGCCCATTCGCATCGCGTGGAGGACCTCGGCGACGACGATCGCTTCGGCGGAAGGAAGGTTGAAAAACTGCTCGAGGCGGGAGCGCACCGCGGCTAGGTACTCCTCTTCGAGTTCCGCGATTTTCCGACCGACCGGATTCTGAGTCCCGGCGTAGCGCGAATAGAGGGCCATCAGCGCCGGGTTTTTCCCCGAGTTCGCGAGCATGCGGAACGTTCCCTGGAAGAGGCTCGTCCGGACTTCTTCGGCCGACTGCTGAGCGAGGAGCACGCCGACCTTGGCGAACTCTTTCCCGATCGCGTCGAGGCTGAAAGCGATGAGTTCTTCCGACGTCTTTCCGATGTATTTATAGACCCAAGCCCGGCTCACTTTCGAGACTTCGGCGACCCGGGTATGGGAGAGGTTTTCGATTCCTCCGCGGAGAAGGATCGTGAAAATGGCTTCGGCGACGGCCTGGAACTTCGCTTGTTTATCGCGCTCGATGCCCATTCTGACTCTACGGTGACAGAAAGCCGCACCTTCGTCACCGGAAGACGGGGCAAGTCGCGACGCAATGCGTTATATTGCCCCAGTCGGCGTTAAGCTCAGGCCGGCTAGATACTCTCACAGCACTCCAATCTGAGCCTATCGAGAGGCGCGTTTCCCGGGAAGATGGGGAAGGGGACGCGCCTCTCGAAACGATTTTCCTGCCTCGCTTTCGCGATTATCCATGATAACGATTTTTCACAGGAGAATCGTATGTCGGAAGTCGTCACTTCAGGAAAAGTAGTTGGAATGTCCTATAGCCTTCGCAACGACGCGGGCGTCATTCTCGATCAAGCGTCGCACGACGAACCGTTTCTCTACATCCAGGGCGCAAGTCAAATCGTGCCGGGACTCGAGCAGGGTCTTGAGGGCATGAAAATCGGCGAAAAGAAGAGCGTCACGGTCGCGCCGGAAGACGGCTACGGCCCGATTCACGCGGGCCTCAAGATGACGGTTAAAAAAGATCAGTTTCCGGGAACCGACGGCATCGAAGCCGGCATGCAGTTCCAAGCCCAATCGCCGGAAGGCCACGGGATGGTATTCACGATTGTCGGCGTCGCCGGCGACGACGTGACCATCGACGGAAACCACCCGCTCGCGGGCCAGACCCTTCACTTCACGGTCGAAATTCTCTCGATCCGCGCCGCGACCCAAGAGGAAGAATCCCATGGTCACGTCCACGGCGAGGGCGGCCATCATCATTAATCGAAGAATGAGGTCGGTCGGGACGACCGATCAAACGATATGAGCTTAGAAAAAAGCTACGAACCGCAAGGTTTCGAGCAAAAGCGCTACGAAGTCTGGCTGAAGAACGGATGTTTCGAGTCCTCGGATACTCCGGCCCCCGGCCAAAAATCCTATTCGATCGTGATCCCGCCGCCGAACGTGACGGGCGTTCTCCACATGGGACACGCGGTGATGCTCACGCTCGAGGACATCCTGATCCGCTGGCGTCGTATGCATGGGGATAACACCCTCTGGCTTCCGGGAACCGATCACGCGGGCATCGCGACCCAGACCCAGGTCGAGAAGCAGATCGCGAAGGAGGGGAAGGGACCCTCGGGCAAGCCCCTCACTCGGCACGACCTCGGCCGCGCGAAGTTCCTCGAGCGGACATGGAAATGGAAGGAAGACCACCACGGCGGAATCACCGGCCAGATGAAGCGGATGGGCTGCGCGCTCGATTGGCCGCGCGAGCGATTCACTTTGGACGACGGCCTCTCGAAAGCCGTGCGCGAAGTGTTCGTGAAGCTCTACGAAGAGGGCCTCATCTACCGCGGCGACCGGATCATCAACTGGTGCGTCCGTTCCCAGTCCGCGCTCTCGGATCTCGAAGTCATTCCGACGGAGCGGAAGGGTTTCCTCTGGCACCTTCGGTACGCCATCGTCGAGCAGGACGGAAAAACGCCGGTGAAAGATCCCGCGACGGACCGACCGACCGTTCTCGTGATCGCGACGACGCGGCCGGAAACGCTCCTCGGCGATACCGCCGTGGCGGTTCATCCCGCGGACGAACGCTACGCCCATATTCACGGGAAACTCGCGGTCCTGCCGCTCGTCGGCCGGAAGCTTCCGGTCATCACCGACGAATACGTCGACCGCGAATTCGGAACCGGCGCGCTCAAAGTCACACCCGCCCACGACTTCAACGATTACGACCTCGGTCAGAAGCACCAGCTCGACACGATTTCCGTCATGGGCCTCGACGGGAAGGTCACCGCCGCGGGCGGGGCCTACGCCGGACTGAAATTTACCGAAGCGCGCGAAAAAGTGGTCGCCGATCTCGAAGTCGCCGGGCTGCTCGCGAAGGTGGAACCTCATTCGCACAAGGTCGGGCTCTCCGAACGTTACGGCGAAGTCGTCGAGCCGGTCATTTCGAAGCAGTGGTTCGTGAAGATCGCGCCGCTGGCGAAGCCGGCGATCGATGCCGTGAAAAACGGCTCGATCGAGTTCTCGCCCCGGAACTGGGAAAAGACGTATTTCGAGTGGATGGAAAACATCCGCGACTGGTGCATCTCGCGCCAGCTCTGGTGGGGTCATCAGATTCCGGCCTGGTACTGCGGTGGCTGCGGCGAGACGACGGTCTCCCGCACCGACGTGACGGCTTGCCCGAAGTGCAAATCCGCGAACGTGAAGCGCGACGAGGACGTTCTCGACACGTGGTTCTCCTCCGCGCTCTGGCCGTTCTCGACCCTCGGGTGGCCCGAAAAGACGAAGGCGCTGGAAACCTTTTACCCGACCGCGGTCCTCGAAACCGGCTTCGACATCATCTTTTTCTGGGTCGCTCGGATGATCATGATGGGAATCCACTTCGTCGGCGACGTCCCGTTCCGGAAAGTCTACCTGCACCCGATGGTACGGGACGAAAAGGGCGAGAAGATGTCGAAGTCGAAGGGGAACGTCATCGACCCGCTCGTGCTGATCGATCAGCACGGCGCTGATCCGCTCCGCTTCACCCTCGCCTCGATGTCCGGCCAGGGCCGCGATATCAAGCTCTCCGTCGATCGCGTCGAGGGCTACCGCGCGTTCGCGAATAAACTCTGGAATGCCACGAAGTTCCTTCACCTCCAGCTCGAGAAGTCCGACGAGGTTCCGAATTCGGGGCCACTTGTCGAGCCCTCCGGCGGGGCCGAAGCTTGGCTGAAGGCGAACTTCAAGGCGCTCGCCCCCGCGAATCGATGGATCCTTTCGCGCCTCCAGACCACGATCCAGATCGTCGAGAAGGGATTCGCGAACTGGGAAATCAACGAATCGACGAACGCGATCTACGAGTTCGCCTGGCTTGAGTTCTGCGATTGGTCGATCGAGTTCGCGAAACTCCCGTTCCGCCGCGGCGGGAAGGAGCGCGAAGAAAGCCTCGTCACTTTGCATTACGTGCTCGAGACGCTCTTTCGGCTCGTGCATCCGATCATGCCGTTCGTTTCCGAGGAGCTCTGGGATTCGCTCCCGTGGAAGAAAGCGGCGAATACGCCGACCCGCGCCCGGGACGGAAAGCCGCCGATCGCGACGCTTTCGTTTCAATCGTTTCCGAAGCCGGATCTTGCTTTCCGGGACGAGGCCGCCGAGCTCGAAGTCGGACGTCTGAAGTCCGTCGTCGAAGCCGTCCGGAATTTCCGCGGCGAAAACAATCTTTCGCCGAAGAAGGAATTCGTTCTCCACGTCCACGCGAAGGACGCGGCCGCGAAGGCGTTTTTCGCCGGGTACGGGAAGGATGTCGTCCAACTCGCGCGCGTAACCGCGATCGCCGAACTCGGCGCGGGCGTGTCGGTGTCGAAATTCGAGGCGGTGATCCCGCTCGCGAATCCGGCGGTTGAACTTCGCATATCCTTAGACGGCCTGGTCGACGTCGAAGAGGAGCGGAAGCGCGTGCGGAAGGAGATCGAAAAATCGAAAGTCGATCTTGCGCACGTCGAAGGGAAGCTCTCGAAGGAGTCGTTCGTCGCGAAGGCGCCGAAGGAGCTGATCGACAAGACGCGTGCCGAGGCCGACCGTTTTCGGACGAAGCTTGCCGATCTCGAAGCGGCGTCGAGAAAGCTCGGCGATTAAACTGCCGATACTTCGCGTCGGCGTCACTAAAGTCATTCGCAGACGGTGCAGACTTTGCGCACCGATAAGCTCTTCCAATCGATCGGACTAGACGAGCTTTTGAATCGCAGTGAGGATAACGATCGAAGCCGCGAGCATCGTCCCCATTTTGATCGTGAGCCTGGATTCGACGAGCGCGAGTTTGGATTCCATTTGTAGGAATCGATTTTCGATTCTTACATCCAGCTCGTGAAGATCATTTTTTGAAGCCAATTTGTCTTCCATAATTTCCACTAGGATTTTGACGGAGGTCTCTGCCTGCTCGCGTGAGAAACCAACCTCTTCTAACATCTTAGCATAACGTAGGGTATTGAACACGGGGTCTCCTTTCTCATTCTAATCTGCAATCGGGAGACTAAATTTCGGCAGTAAATCCCGTCACTTCGCCTTACGTCCCATTTGAAATCTGGACTAAAAATTTCGATTTCGGAGCTTGAATTCGCGTTTACCTTTGATGGATTGCGAATCGGCGCTATCGTTTCCGAGTCCACCTCTCTCTCGGAAACCTAATCGCCATGACCAAACCGAAATCCTATTCGAACCTCGTCTTCGTCCTCGTCGGTCCCTTCACCGAGGCGAAAGCCCTCGCGCGCTGGGCGCACGCGGAATTTAGAAAGTCGGCCTCGGTCGTCTTCGCCGGCGTCGACGCCGGACTTCGGCCGCTCCTTGAATCCGGACTTCCCGCGACGCTCGCGATCGGCGACATGGACGGCGTCGGTTCGGACGGGACCCTCCGGGGCGCGCGAGACCTGCCGACGATCCGCCTCGCGCGCGAAAAGGAGCGGAGCGACCTCTCGATCGCGCTCGATTTCTGCGCGAAGCAGGGCGCACGAATGATTTACGCGGTCGGCTTCCAAGGCGGGCGCGCGGACCACGACTTCGCCGTTCACCTCGATTTTTCCGAGATCAGCCGCCGCGTTCCGCACGTCGTTTCGATCGGGGAGAAAGGCGCCGTTTTTTACCTTTCGGCCCGATTCGCGCCACTTCGGCTGAAGCGCGCGAGTATCGACGCCCTTCGCGCGGCCGCGGCGCCAAAATCCGGACGCTCCCGCGCGACGGGAAAGCTCGCGAGCGTGCTTCCGATCGGCGCATCGGCGCGCGGCGTACGTCTCCGTGGTTTGCGGTTTCCCGTTCTCGATGGGATACTTTCGGTATCTTCGCAAGGACTGAGTAACGAAATCCAAGCCCGCGAAATCGAGGTCCGTATTCGCCAGGGGCGAGTCGCGCTTTTCTTTCCGGCTTAAAGGAAAACGACGTGAAAGCGGTCGAGTCTCCCACGCTGATTCCGGAATCCTCGCCGCCGGCGCTGACGAGCCCGCTGACCGAGTTCACGAAGATCCGCGCCCGGGTCCTCGAGGACGTCGTGAACCGCACGATCGCCGAAGTCCCCCCCGAGAAGATCGAAACCG
Organism: Bdellovibrionales bacterium; assembly: GCA_043785205.1. GTDB lineage: Bacteria > Bdellovibrionota > UBA1018 > UBA1018 > UBA1018 > JACMQW01. The sequence continues at coordinate 12,081 of JAYVXM010000262.1, read as the reverse complement.
AACTCACGGCCGCGCTCTACCTCGAGCGCCAGCGATTAAGCCGCGACCGGGGAAATTTTTTTACGCGTAAACGTCTGAAGAAAGATCGCGCCCTCTGGAACGGGATCCAGAACTCCCTCCTCCAGCCCTCCGCCCTCGTCGACCGAGCGCCGCTCCTCCGCGACGCCGCCGCGCGATTCGCCCAGGAAATCGGCGGACGCTTCGATCCGAAAGTCTACCGGATGGCGACCCGGATCTTACCCTACGGATTTAACTGGCTCCTGAACGCGGCGAGCGTGAAGAGCATCCTCCCGTGGGGAATGACCGAGGACGTCCGTTCGCGCCTCCGCGTCGGCGGCGAAGTCGAACATCTGAAAAAGCTCGCGGCGAAGGGAACGATCCTCCTCGTTCCGACCCACCAAAGTAACATCGACTCGATCCTGATCGGCTACGTGATTTACCTCATGGGCCTTCCGCCGTTCGCGTACGGCGCGGGACTTAATCTCTTTTCGAATCCGCTGCTCAGTTTCTTCATGTCGAATCTCGGCGCCTATACCGTCGACCGGCAAAAGACGAACCGGATCTACAAGGGCCTTCTGAAGAACTATTCGGTGCGGATCCTCAAGGAAGGGATCCATTCGATCTTCTTCCCCGCGGGCGGCCGGGTTCGGAGTGGCGCGATCGAAAGTAAGCTCAAGCTCGGGCTCCTCGGAACTGCGCTCGACGCCCAGCTCGAGAATCTCCGCGAGGGAAACCCGAACCCGAAGGTCTTCATCGTCCCGATGGTCACGAGCTATCACTTCGTACTCGAAGCCTCGACCCTGATCGACGACCATCTCGCCGAAGCCGGCAAACACCGATTCATCATCTCCGACGACGAATCCTCCCAGTTCTCGAAGGTCCTGAATTTCTTCTGGCAGCTCTTCAAAGCCGAGTCGGGGATGACGATTCGGGTCGGGAAGCCACTCGACGTCTTCGGAAACTTCGTCGACGGGGAGGGAAATTCGATCGGGCCGAACGGGACCACGATCGATCCGGTCCGGTGGCTCTCGAGTTTCGGCGAGCTGACGCCGTCGCCCCAGCGCGACCGCGAATACACGCGAATCCTCGGCGAGCGCATCGTCGAGCGCTACCACGCGGAAAATACCATCCTCACTTCCCACCTCGCGGCGTTCGCCTTCTTTGAAGCCTTGCGCGCCCGCTACCCGGAGTACGACCTCTACCGCTTCATCCGGATGAGCCTCGCCCAGCGGACGATTCCCTGGGACGAGTTCCTCAAGGAAGCGGAAGTCGTGCACAAACGGATCGTCGAGTGCTCGAAACGCGGAATGTTCTTCGTCACGCCGGAACTCCTCCTCCTCGACACGAAGAGCTGGCTAAAGGACGGGATCCGGAATCTCGGCCTCTTTCACGGGAACGCGGTCTTGAAACGCGGCGAAGGTACGATTTACTCCGAAGATATGAACCTACTTTATTACTACCGGAACCGCCTCGCCGGTTACGGCTTGAGCCGGCTCGCGGATCCGCGGCGCCGGGTACCGGGAGCCCACGATGAAAAAGGATTTTTGGTCTAAGTCGACGATCGCGGTGATCGGCGGCGGGAGCTGGGGTACCGTCCTCGCGAAAATCGCGGCCGCGAATTGCGGCGACGTGCGGATCTGGGTCCGCGGTGAGGACCAGGCGCGCGCGATGAACTCGACGCGGATGAACCCGACCTATGTGAAGGACATGGTCCTTCCCGGAAACGTGCACGCGTACACCGACATCGAGCGCGTCTTCGAAAATGGCGTCCAGGGCGTGATCTGGGCGCTCCCCTCGAAGGCGTGCCGGGAACAAGCGAAGCGCTTCGCGCCGCTTTTCCGGGGCGACGAAATCGTCCTCCACGCGACGAAGGGAATCGAGGAGGGGACCATGAAGCGGGTTTCGACGATGCTCGCGGAGGAGCTTCCGGTCTCCCGCATCGGCGTGATTTCGGGGCCGAACCTCGCCGGCGAAATCGCGAAGGATGAGCCGGCCGCCACGGTGGTCGCGAGCGAATTCGCCGAAGCGGTCGACGCCGGGGTCGCGTGGCTGACCACGCCCCGGTTCCGCGTTTACGCCGCCGATGACGTGATCGGCATCGAGTGGGCGGGGACCCTGAAGAACATCTACGCGATCGCGTCCGGAGCGCTCGAAGCGCTCCAGTTCGGGTGGAATACGCGATCGCTCCTGATCACCCGGGGTCTGGCCGAAATGGTCCGCTTCGGGACCGCCATGGGCGCCCACGAGGCCACCTTTCTTGGCCTCGCCGGGGTCGGGGACTTGCTCGCGACCTGCTCCTCGCCGCTCTCCCGGAACTACCGGGTCGGCCGAAAATTGGCCGAAGGAGTGACGTTGGATGTCATTCTTCGGGAGCTCGGAGCCGTCGCCGAGGGGGTTCGAACCACGCAGATTATCTCGACTTTTGCCGCCGAGCGCGGAATCGCCATGCCGATAACGCAGGGCGTATCCGAGCTAATTCGCGGGGATAGGCCGGCCAGAGACGTTTTACGCGCTTTAATGCAGCGCGCACCCGCCGCCGACATCGGATCCGAAGTCGCGGAGTTCGATTTCCGTAAAAGGTAACGATCGAATTCGGGCCTGTTCCCATACGTTTGCCCCCTACTCCGAGCATTTAAATCAACTATTGCTAAAAATCACGCAGTGCGTTAGAACGCCCTATGCAGCTAGGGCCACGCTTACCCTAGGAGGTCCTATGACTTCGTTGATGCGATCTTTTACAGAACTGTCCGTAGTACTCGTCTCGCTTACGGTCACGTCCACCCAAGCGGGGGTTCTCGGTTCCGAGGGCCCTCTGCTTCCGGACGCGTCCGGAAATTGGAAAGAGTTTCGTACCGGAGACCTTGGCGCGCTCGTCGCGGACGTTGGCGAAGATGCGAGCTGCGTGAAGCGTCTTCCGGAGAACCTCCGCCGGCTTTTCTTCGAACACTTTCGCTATTACGCCGACCACTCGAAAACGGGTTTCGGGGAAACCGAGATCGCGCGTTTCGCGAAGGTCCTCGGGATGGCTCCCCATGAATCGGGCGGCGCTTCCGCCGCGGTGACCGACATGCGCTACCGGGGCTCGAACGAATCCCTCCGTCATTTCTACAATACGGACAACCCGGGGCGGGCCGCGCCCCAGGCGCTCTACTCATCGATGAACACGCTCGACGTTCTCCTCGCGATGAAGACGATCAAATGGAATAGCCAAACGAACTTCGGCCTTCTCCAAATGTCCGCCGACCGCCTCTACAGCGCCGGCGGCGCCGGAGACATCGCCCAGGGGATGGTCACGAACCTGAAGACCCTCTACCTTTCCCACCCGGACGAGGTGATCGACCGGTGCGGCACGGGCCTCATGTACAAGGATTCGGCCGCGGATATTCGCGCGGCGTTCGACGGGATCCAAAATTGTGACGTGGGTTACACGACGAAGGAGCAAGTCCAATGCTTCGGCCGTTGGGCGACGCTTTGTCCGAACTATAACGTCACCCTCGCGCTGATCGCCCCGCCGGCCTATTTCTCCACTCGGCGAGCGGCGCCGCTTTGCGCGAAGACGTTTCGGAAAATCCTTCGCACCGGGCGTGCCGACGGCCGGACGACTTCCTCGACTCCGAAGACCGCGACGAAAGTCGTCGCGAAAAGCCGGACCTCGAGCGGTAAGACGCCGGCTCCGAAGCGATCGGCCACGGGAACTCCGCGCTTCGGCGCGGGAACCCAGGACGTCGTCGCGTTCGGCGCGGCCGAGAACTCCGATGCGCTTCTGGACGTCCAGACGAAGGGCCTCGAAGACCAGTCGTTCGGGAATTGAAACTACCGGCGTTCGAGCTTGAGGATCGGGGAGATCAGCAGCAATACGACCGGCAACGCCGCGAAGCAGACGACGATGAACGCCCCGGCCGGAAGGTCGAGGAGATAGCTGAAGAGCAACCCGGCGAAACTGAGCGCGAATCCGAGCGCCCACCCGAAGAGGAGGCGCGCGCGAATCGTCTTGAAGAAGAGCGTCCCGACGACCGCGGGAACGATCAGGTACGCGAAAACCTGGAGGACTCCGGCGAGACTGACCGACGAAGTGATGACCACTCCGAACAGGGCGTAGAAAAGAAAATCCCAGATTCCGGTCGGACCTTTATGGGTCCCAAACGAAACGCCGAGGAGCTGCTTCCGGAAAACGTAGTGCAGGATCGAAACGACGCCGTAGATTAGGCTCGTTTTCAAGACGTCCGCCCAGGTCACCCAGAGGACCTGGCCGACGAGAAGGTCTTTGATGTGCTCCGCTCCGTGGGCGATTTTGTCGACGGTCAGCACGACCGCCGCCGAGGCGAGCGCGTAGACGATCCCGATGATCGCTTCCTGGGAGAAGAGCTTCTCGTGCCGGCGCGCGAGCGCGAAGAGCGCGGCGGCGAGGAACGTACTTCCGAGCGAGATGAAATACGTCGCGGGGGAATGGTGGTCGAAGCCCCAGAGGACAGCGAGCGTCGCTCCGAAGGCCGCGACCTGCGCGAGGGAAAGATCGACGAAGATCACCCCTCGCGCGAGGACGTGGAGCCCGAGGTAGCAGTGAATGCCCGCGAGAATGAGGCACATGACGAAGGGAGCCGCTAGAAAACGAATCGCGTCGAGCGTCGGATGCATTTTATTTCCCCTCGATCGCTTTCACGATCGTCTCGTAAAGATCGTCGAGTTTCGCGACGCCCGCGGCCCCTTCGACGGCGACCGGAATCGTCACTGCGCGGAGACCGGGGACTTCCTGTTTAATTTTCGTCGTGACCGTCGCGTCGAAATAGTTCTCGACGAGAATGAGCGGGATTTTCTTTTCCTTCACGATCTTGATCACGTCGATAATATGACCGCTCGTCGGCGGAATGCCGGGTTTCGGCTCGAGGATCGCCGGATTCTCGAGCTTAAAGCGGTCGAGGAAGTAAGTAAGGGTCTTGTGGTAGGTCACGATTTTAGTGACGCCCGACTTCTTCACCCGCTCGGTCCAACCTTTCGTCTTATCGACGAGCCGGGACTGGAGTGCCTTCGCGTTCGCGTCGAATTTCGCCGCGTTCGCGGTATCGAGTTCGCCCATCCGCTTCGCGATGAGGACGCCGATTTCACCCGCCCGAATCGGATCGAGCGTGACGTGGGGATTCCCGGCCGGATGGACGTCGCCGTCCGAGCGGCTGATATTCCCGGTCGGCACTTCGAGCGGCTCGACCGACGGACCGACCTCGAGGTTTCCGCGTTCGCCCGCGTTCACTTTCGGGTTCCGCGCGCCGGCGAGAATGCTCGGGAGCCAGCCGATTTCGAGTTCCATCCCCGTCGAGATGACGAGGTCGGCCTTGTTCGCCTTCAGCATGAACGACGGCTTCGCTTCGATGAAGTGGGGATCCTGGGTTCCCCGCCCGAGGCTTTCGACGTTCGCGAGATCGCCGGCGACTTCGGCGGCGATGGATCGGAGGTCCGTCGTGGTGGTGATGACGTTCAGTTTCGCGGAGGCGTTCGCGGTGAGCGCGGCGGCGAGGAGGGTGAAGATGAGGATTCGGGTATTCATGGTCTTTCCTATCGTAGGGGAAGTCGAAGTTTAATAGGCGTGCGCCGGATGGGCGCCGATGGTCACGTTGTATTGGAAAGCGATCGTGTGGTCCGTGCGCGGACGCGCGTGATCGTTTTCATGATCGTACTGAAGCCGGAATCCCGAGAACTCGCTCGGGAAAAAACCGATCAGCCCGCTCTGCTTCGTGTGTACGGGGGTGACCGCCGAACGGGGAATCCCGAGGATTTCCGCCCGGGCCTGGATCCACCAGCGTTCGCCGAACTGATATTGGACGTAGGTCGCGAGACCGCCGATCTTTTCATCGTTCGCGCCGCTGCCGGCCGGGTCCAGACGCCCTTTCCGTCGGACGCCGAGGTATTCCGCGTTCCAGATCACGGCGTGATATTTCCCGCCTTCCGCCGGACGCCATTTCAAAGTCACGTCGCTTCCATAGGCGGTCGTCGAAGCTCCGAAGGCGTTCTTTCCGGTCGCGCCGGATACCGCGAACTCGAGGGTCGCGTCGTCCCCGAACTCCCAGAGGTTTCGGTACCGGGCGAGGAGGCCCGTCTTTCCGGACGGGGGGGCAGTATTCAGGATCGGATCGTTATAGAGCGATTCGTTCGCGAGCGCGTATCCCTGAACGGTCAGCTCCGAAAACCAGGGAAGCGGTACGAGCGCCGAAGCCGAGAGGGCGCTCGTATTCAAGCCCTCTTCGCCGGTGATTTTCGATTGGAAGAGGGGAGCGTCGATGAACGGGAAGGCGTGGGTGTGGAGCTGATTGTGCTTCCCGAGGGCGAGTTTGTACTTCCCCGCGCGGAGCGTGACGTAAGGGAGCGTCGTCGTTTCCAAATACACTTCCTCGGGATCGATGCCGAAGTCGCCGGTTTTCGTTTCGGCGATCGAGAAAAGGGCGACCGCTTTCAAGTAGGCGTCCACGTTCGAGAAGAATTGGATTTCCGCTTCCTGGAACGAGAGCCCGTTGTAAGGCGGGCCGCCCGCGTGATTTTCCGAAACCGCGGTGCCGTCTCGGGCGAGGCCGAGGAAGTTTACGCTGAGGTCGGGATTGAAGGGTTTACCGGCGGCGCCGGAGGCCGCGAAAGCGGGTCCGGTCCCGAGCGTGACCGCGAGAAGCGCGGTGGCCGAGGTGAGAAGGACGTTTTGAAGTCGACGATTCATGGGATCTCCCGGTGGAAGGCACGGACGGACGCTCGCGTGCTTCGATCAATAAAATGAGTGGAGGTTGAAAATGCGCGGTGATTAAGCGCGGACGGGAGGACCGCGGACCGGCGGGAGAAGCGCGAAGCGCGGAAGAACGGTCTCGACGAGCGCGGATTCGGCGCGGACGGAAACCGGTTCCACGGTTTCGAAAGGGAGAATCAGAGGAGCCTGAACGGCCTGATGCATGGCGAGATCGCAGAGGTCGCAATCCGCGTCGACGACGGCCGAAGTCGTCGGAAGCGCCGTCACGGCGTGATGAATGGCGTGCACCGTCGCGTGGACCGGAAGGGCCACGGACTGAAACCCGAACGCAAGTACGGCGACCGTAGTCGCGATTCTCGAGAGAGATAGAATTTTTTTCGCGAACCCCCGGAACATGAGGAGGATAGTGCGCGCGTTCGTCCGTGGGGTCAAGGTCGAGCCCACCCTCGGTTTAGTTCGGGTATTTGAGATAGTAGACGTCGGGAAGATTCCGGCACTTCTCTTCCAAGTCGAGGCCGTAGCCGACGAGGAATTGGTCGTCGATTTCGCGCCCGACGTACTTCACCGGCACGTCGGTGACGCGTTTCGCCTTCTTGTCGAGGAGGGTGACGATTTCCACGGAGGCCGGATTCGACGCCTTCAGGCGGTCGAAAAGGAAGCGGAGGGTGCGTCCGCTATCGATGATTTCTTCCACGATCAGGACGTGCTTATCGCGGATGTCCGCGTTGATGTCCTTCAGGATCGTGACGGTGCCGCTCGAACGGAGCGCGCGGCCGTAGCTCGAGAGGCGGACGAACTCGACGTCGACCTCGAGGTCGAGCTGACGCATCAGATCCGCGCAAAACACGAACGCCCCTTTCAGGACGCAAACCAGGACGACTTTCTTCCCCGCGTAATCCCGATTCAGCCGCTCCGCGACGCCCTTCACTGCGATCGCGATTTCGTGGCTATTCAGATATTTTGTGAAATTTTTCTGATCGAGCATCATGCGCGATTAACTCTTTTTCTCGGCGGCTTCTTTTTGGGCGGCGGCCGAGGCGGCTTCCGCTTCGGCCAGGGCTTTGTCGGCCTCGGTTTTCGGGTCGTCGATGTTCCGGTACTTCACTTCCTGAACGCCCGAAATGGAGTCCTTGAAGTTCTTAATCGCCTTCCCAAGCGTGTTCCCCAATTCAGGAAGCTTGCGGGGACCGAAGATCAGCAAAATAATAAGGAGAATGACGACATGCTCGCCGGAGAGTCCAAACATCCCTCGGGTCTATCAAAGGAGAATCCTCGGGCAAAGGAGATTCCTCCTGACCCTTGGCGCGTCGGCCGCCCTCCTGTTCGGGGGGTGTCGATGCGCGCCGTCGGAATCGGACACGGCCTCGAAAGGCACGAACGCGTTTCAGAAGGTCACCGGCGACGACGTCGAGTCGGATCGGTCGCAATGGGACCAAGTCTACGATCAGGATAATTACGTTTACGGCAAGGAGCCGGCGGAAATCGTCGTCGAAAACGTCGATATCTTGCCGGTCGGGCGCGCGCTCGACATCGCGATGGGCGAAGGAAGAAACGCTGTTTTCTTGGCCAAAAAAGGCTTCGTTGTCGATGGCGTCGATCTTTCGGAAGTGGCCATCCGAAAAGCGAAACGGCTCGCGAAAGAGAATCGAGTCGAAATCACGACGATCAACGCCGATCTGAACACCTACCAAATCAAGCCCGAAACCTACGAAGTGATCTTGAACATCCAGTACCTCCAGCGTTCGCTCATTTCCCAGATCAAACGGGGGTTGAAGCGGGGCGGCGTAGTCGTCTTCGAAAATCAAACCGTCGATCAGCTGAAGCTTCCGAACTCGGCCGGGATTCGCCGCGACTACCTCCTGAATCCGGGCGAGCTGAAGGATCTTTTCAAAGAGTTTAAGATCCTCCATTACTCCGAAAAAAATAACGGCAAGGAAGCGGTCGCCCGGCTGGTCGCCGTGAAACCCTGAAAAACGCTGCGCCGCATCGCCAGGTGGCCCCCGAATTACGCAGGTCGTTGAACATCGGTTTCGATTGTCCTTTTCCGGGATTTGCTTGCCAATCGCCGTGAAACTTTGTCAGATACCATGGAAACCTAAATCCTTAATTATACCGCTGGAGAGCGGGGTTGCCGCGTGAAGGTCACGCGAGAAGGTCCGCATCATGTCGAAGGGTCTCAGTGTGGTGGTGGGTGGTCTGGCGCTGGTGATCGTGGGGGTCTCTCTCGCCTCGGTCATGCCCCGAACGTCGAATCAAGGGTACGCCCCGACGCAGCCGATCCCGTTCAGTCATAAGATCCACGCGGGCGATAATAAAATTCCCTGCCAGTACTGCCACTCCGACGTGGAGAAATCGCGGCACGCGGGGCTTCCGTCGACGGCGGTCTGCATGAACTGCCACAAGGTCGTGAAGACGACGAGCCCCCTCATTCAGCAGGTAAAGAAGGCGTGGGACGAAGGCCGCGCGATTGAATGGGTCCGCGTGCACGAGCTTCCGGACTTCGTGTATTTCCCGCACAAACGCCACCTCGCGGCCGGCCTCGCCTGCCAGACCTGCCACGGCGAAGTTCAGACGATGGACAAGGTTTATCAGTTCGGCGCGCTGACCATGGGATGGTGCATGGAATGCCACCGGGGACGCTCGACTCCGACGAACGTCCTCGAGGGCATCGAAGCCAAGGGATCCCCGCACGGAGAGGGCCAGGCCGCTCCTCAGCAGTGCACGACTTGTCACTATTAATACCCCGAATACCGAGAACAAAATGAGTGAGAATCACGGCTCAAATTTCGAATCGTTCACCCCGCCCCGTCACTGGCTCGCCGCCGAAGAGCTGAACGCCGGCTACTGGAGCGATCCGGCGATCAAGGAAAAACGCGCGCAGGAATTCCACGACAAGCCGGTCGAGACGCTCGAGCTGATCGAGAAACTCGACGCGACCGGCATCAAGCGCCGCGACTTCCTCACGCTCATGGGCGCCTCGATGGCGATGGCGTCCTTCGCCTGCGCCCGCCGTCCGGTCCACAAAATCATTCCGTACGTCGTGAAGCCCGAAGAAGTCACCGGCGGGATCGCGAACTATTACGCGACGACCTGCCCGGAAACCGGTTACGGCGTGCTCGCGAAAGTCCGGGAAGGCCGCCCGATCAAGCTCGAGGGGAATCCGGAACACGCGATGTCCCGCGGCGCGATCTCCGCCCGGACCCACGCGCACATCCTCGACCTCTACGACATGGATCGCGCGAAGGAACCGATGCGGGTTTCCCGCGGCAAGGGATCGAAGCCCGCGAAATGGGAAGAAATCGACGGCGAAATCTCCGCGAAGCTGAAGGCGATCGCCGCCGGCAGCGGCCGCGTCCGTATCCTCTCGGGCCGCCTCCTCGGCGATTCGACGCTGAAACTCACGTCCGAATTCCTCGCGGCCTTCGCCGCCGGCCAACACGTCCAGCTCGACGATTTCGCCGCCTCGGATCTCGTCGAAGGCCAGATCGAAAGCTATGGTTCCGCGGTCGTTCCGCACTACCATTTCGGGAAGGCCGACACCGTCCTTTCCCTCGGCGCCGATTTCCTCGGAAATTGGGGATCGTCGGTCGAATACGCGGCCGACTGGGTGAAGGGCGGACGGATTCCCGACGCGAAGAACCCATCGAAGGCTCGGATGTCGAAGCTTTTCGTCGCCGAATCGATGATGAGTTCGACCGGCGCGAACGCCGATGTCCGTTTCCCGGTTCGCCCCGACGGCGTGCTGAAGATCGGCGCGGCCATCGCGGCCGAAGTCGCGCGTAAAAAAGGTCTCGCCGTTCCGGCTCAGTTCTCCGCGTACTCGACCGCGACGGTCTCCGCCGACACCGGCATCGACGCCGCGAAGATCGTCGAAGCGGCCCACGCGCTCGTCGAAGCCGGCGCGGGCAAGAGCCTCGTCGTCGCCGGCGGTCTTTCTTCGAAAACCGAAGATTCGATCGGCCTCCAAGTCGTCGCGAATTATCTGAACTCGACCCTCGGGAACGAAGGCGTGACGGTCGACGGAAACGGCCAGGCCTGGACGAAAGTCGGCGACCGCCCGGAAAAACTCGCGAAGCTGATCTCCGACATGAACGCGGGTTCGGTCGACGCCCTCCTTGTCGTCGACGCGAACCCGGTCTACTCGCTTCCGGCGTCGATGGGGTTCGCCGCCGCGATGGCGAAGGTTCCGACCGTGATCGCGATCGGTGATCGCGAAGACGAAACCGCGCGCCTCGCGGATTTCGTGGCGCCGAACCACCACTTCCTCGAAAATTGGGGCGATGCCCAGCCGCGCGGCGGAGTCGTCAGCCTCCAGCAGCCGACGCTCGCGCCGATCCATTCGACCCGCGCGTACCAAGACTCTCTTCTCACGTGGATCAAAGCCGCCGGACTGAAAGCGAAGGGCCTCGCCGCCGCGACCGCGAACGCCGAGAAAAACGCGACCTGGCACGATTACCTGAAGGCGAACTGGAAAGAGACCTACGGCAAGGGCGGAAACTTCGAGACGTTCTGGGAAGATTCGCTACGCGACGGCGTGATCAAGTCGTCCGCGAAGTCGACCTCGGCCCGCACGTTCAAGGTTCCGTCACTCGGGCGGGTACCGCCCTTCAAGGCGCCGCCCGCCGGCTTCATCCTCGCCCTCTACGCGAAAACCACGATGGCGGACGGAAATCGCGCGAATAACCCGTGGCTCCAGGAGCTTCCGGATCCGGTCACGACCGGCACCTGGGACAACTACCTGAACATGGCGCCGAAGGCCGCCGAGAAGCTCGGGCTTCGCCAGGACGACGTCGTGACGATCACGTCGAGCGGAACCGTCATCGACCTTCCCCTCAATATCCAGCCGGGACTGCACGAGAACGTCGTCGCGGCCGCGATCGGTTACGGTCGCGAGTCCGTCGGACATGTCGGCGACGGCGTCGGTCGCGACATGAAGGTCTTCGTGAACGGGTCGACCCTCGCGTTCGCCGGCCAGCCGGTCGTTGTCGCGAAGACGGGCCGCCGGTATCAGCTCGCGATCACCCAATGGCATAACGCCACGGAAAATCGCCCGATCGTGAACGACATCACGCTCGCCGAATTCAAAGCCGATCCGAAGACCGCTTCGGAAACCGATCCGGAAATCCGCTTGAAGGAAGTTCCTTCGATGTGGCCGAAGCACACTTACCCGGGCCACCGATGGGGAATGACGATCGATCTGAATGCCTGCACGGGCTGCGGCTCCTGCATCCTCGGTTGCCAAGCCGAGAACAACACACCGGTCGTCGGCCGTGATAACGTCCGTCGTTCCCGGGAAATGCACTGGATGCGGATCGATCGGTACTACTCGGGTGCGCCGGAAAATCCGGACGTCGTGTTCC
>JAYVXM010000261.1:0-6194 GCA_043785205.1 Bdellovibrionales bacterium | reverse complement strand
GACGAAGAACGTCCGGCATCCTCCGGTTCTTTCTCGCGTGGTCGATTCCGCCGGCGTTTTTCTTTTCGCTCTTTCCGTATCGGACTTCGCTCTACCTTTTTATCCTCATACCCGCGCTTTCGGTCCTCATCGACTGGGGTTGCTTCCGCTCGAATCGCACGCGGACCTTCCTTTGGCTCTCGCGGGCGACCGGGATTATCATGGCCGTAGGCCTCGCGCTGATCGGCTTCGTGCTCTACCGGTTCGAGTTCATCCCGGCCTGGCTCTTTCTCGCGTTCGCGTTCACCGGTGTGGCCTCGGCGTTCGTCCTCTGGTTCGGCTGGATGCGGGTCTTCACGATCACCGCTCTTTTCGCCGTCCTCTTCTTCCGGATCGCGTCGGTCGAAATCGCGAAGAGCGATCGTTACGGCCTAGTCGCCCTCATGGGAAATCCGGCGCCATACCGGGGCGCGATGCTCGACGAGAATCGCGATATCTGGCACGAGGTCGGACTCCTTTCGGTGAGCCTCGCCTCGCCGATGAAACGTCTTTTCGGCTACGACGACGTCGTCGAGCACCTCGAAAAATCGGGTCTCCTCATCCTCTCCGATGAACAGACGGACAAGTACCGCATTACCCTCGACCACGCGTTCGCCGCGAAGGGGGAGCGCCTCGAATGGCGCCCTTGGAAACGGTTCAAACGCCGCCAGAAGATTCCCTTTCGGGAGGTGATCCTGCAAGGGAAGGGGTCCGTGCCGGAATTCGACGCCCTCTTGACCCGGGAGTACTCGGTCGTCCGTAAGGTCCCCTAAACCCGTTAAATAGGGTCCACGCCCCGCGCATTGACTTGGACCGGGGGTCGTCCCATACCTGGACGCATGAAGAAGATTTCCGTGTTTCTCCTCCTCGCCCTTTCGTTCTCGGTCACGGTCTCCTTCGGCGACGACGTCCCGCACGTTCGGGACGAGACCAAGCGGATCGTGAAGACGCTCGCCTCGAAGCACTATTGGGGTCGCGGGTATACGAAGCACGGCATGGCGAAAGCGGCCGACTTCCTCGAGAACGAAATCGACGAGCTCGGCCTTGCGCCGCTCGACGGGAAAAACCTTAGGCAGTCGTTCGAATATCCGGTGAATACTTTTCCCGGAAAGGTCGAAGTCCGGCTGAACGACCGTCTCCTCGTCCCCGGCGTCGATTACATCGTCCACCACGCGTCGCTCGGCGGGGCGCTCAGCGGCACGCTCTCCCCGAAGGACGCGTCGACCTTCGTCGATCCGACCGGAAACGTCACCGTCTCGCTCCAGGACAAACTCACCTGGTCCGTCGCGCGAACCCAGCTCAAGACGAACCTCATCTACGTCGACCGCGCGAAATTCAAGGAGACGCCGACCCGTTTCGCGTTCGACATCGAAACGAAATTCGTCCCCCGCTTCAAGGCGAACAATCTCGCCGCCGTCGTCCGTGGCACCGTCTCGCCCGACCGGTATTTCATCTTCACCGCCCACTACGATCACCTCGGAAGCCTGGGTAAGCACGCGTACTTCCCGGGCGCGAACGATAACGCGAGCGGCGTCTCGCTCCTCCTTTCGCTCGCGAAATATTACCAAGCCCATCCCCAGCCCTACAGCATCGCGTTCATCTTCTTCGCGGGCGAGGAAGCCGGACTGATCGGCTCGAAGTACTTCGTCGAACACCCGCTCGTCGATCTGAAGAAAATCCGCTTCGTGATGAACTTCGACCTCGTGGGCACCGGCGAGGAAGGCGCGACGATCGTGAACGCCACCGAGTTTCCGGCGGAATTCGCCGTACTCCAGGGAATCAATAACGAGGGCCACTACCTCAAGCAAATCGGCTCCCGCGGTAAGGCGGCGAACAGCGACCATTACTGGTTCACCGAGCACGGCGTGCCGGCGTTCTTCCTCTACACGATGGGCGGCATCAAGGCCTACCACGACGTCTTCGACCGGTCGGAGACGCTCCCGCTGAATAAAGTCGATGACGTTTTCGCGCTCACGCTGAAATTCGGCCAGAAGATCACCGACGAAGGCGCCGTCCGCTAACGGCGACTCGGATCAGGTTTTCGCGTTCACGACTTTCGGCGCGACCACGCGGTCGGCGAAATCGTATTTCTTCAGCGTTTCGGTCGCCGCGCGGAATCCGGAGCGGACGAGGTCAGAGAGTTTCTTCGGCGAGAGCGAAAAGTGTTCGCCGAAGAACATTTTCGCGTCCTCCGGGCTCGGATGGATGTAGATCGTGTCGACGTCCTTCCGGTGGTGGAGTTCGGCTTCGAGGATGCCGAGGATCCGCTTCGCGTGCTCTTCCGCTAACCCGACTTGCTTGCAGTATTTCTCGACCGCGTTGATCGCCGATTTATGGCTCTCTTTGTGGTAGATGTACTGGTTCACCTTCTGCTCGATCACGAGGTAGATCGATTGAATCAGGATCGCGGGAATGCCGTGATTCGTGAGCGATCCGATTTCCTTCTGCCAATGGTACGGCTGGTGGGTATAGGACGCGAAGACGAGGTCGCACCCGGCGTCCATCGCGACGTGGGTAGAGAGGGTGTCGCGAATTTCGCCGTCGACGTAGTGGGTGTCGCCGTCACCGGAGGCGCCGCCGTGCTTGATCGAGTACGGCGAGTAGACGAAGGGAAGCGAACTCGAAGCGGCGCACGCTTCGGAAATCGAGACGTCGTTATTGTACTGGCAGGTGAGATCGTGGGCGGGCGGCGAGTAGGAGTATTTTCCGAAGATCACTTTTCGCGAATGGTTCAGCTGGGTCGCGACGATGAAGAGATCGGCCGCGTAGTCGACGAAACGATTCGAGGGGAGGACTTCCTCGCGGAGGAACTGCTCGACGCCCGCGGTGGTGAAGAGGCCGGTCGTCTTGATCCAGCGGAGCTGGAGGATCGATTCGAAGTTTCCGCGAATGATGCCGGCGGCGATCGTCTTCAAAAGCGCCAGCTGGGAGAGCTGCTCACGGGCGAGGCCCGGCCGAAGTTTCAGCATCGTCGGGTAGGTCAGCTTAGGGAGGATCTTAGGGATCGCGTCGCGCGGGTCGGTGGGCTTGCGGCCGATGAAACTATTGAACACGTTTTCGAGTGAGTATCCCGCGGCGAGATACGAACAAATGACGCTACCGGCCGAAGAACCGACAAACGTCGAAATTTCCATGGGTTCGGTCGGACGGGGAGGGACGCCGGGGGTTTGGAGGCCACCGGAAAAACGGAAACCGCGTTCCTGGAGGCCTAATGCGACGCCCAAATGAAACGCCCCGGCCTTTGTCGCACCCCCGCTACATACGAAGGCGATCTTCTTCTTCGGTCCGATTGGGGTGCGCTCATCCATAAGTATTAGGCCCTACTTGATGAGAATAGTTGAAGTTTCAGGTCCTGGAAATACAATGTTTCCCATGTCGACCACACCCGTCGAAAACGGTTTTTGGATCCCGCTCATGGACTACGCGATGAAGAATGGCGTCAGTCTTTCGACGCTCCGGCGTTACATCAAAGCGGGTAAAATTCCGTACAAGTCCGAACATGGGAAGTATTTCATATTCTCGACCACCAAAGCGCCGCACTCCGCGGAAGCCGAGTGGATGCGTCCGTCTTCAGATACGCCTCCGCTCGAACCGCGCGTCTCGAAACTCGAAAACGATCTCAAGCGCGCCCAGGAAGAAATCTCGGAATTGAAAATGCTGGTGGCGATCTATGAAGAACGACTTTTTCAAAACCTTCCGTCGCAGCTCTGACTTTTTAGTCGCGCGTTTCGCGCGCTCGGGCTTTTTGGTCGCGCGTTTCGCGCGCTCGGGTTTCCTATTGATCGCGGTACTCTTTGCGGCCACGGCGTCGGCGAGCCCGGAGCTCGACCGGCAATATGCGCTCAGCTCGATCGGGATTCTCCGGGCCTGGGATAACGTCGACGGACTCTTCGGGGATATGATCACGAAAGCGTTCACGGAACACCTCGCTTCGCAGTCGCGGTTCGTCGTTCAGGACCTTTCGAAGGCGAACGCCGCGCTCACGTCCTCGAAACTCCCGTATTCGAAGGTGATCGAGGATCCGGCCATTCTCGGACAAGTGGCGAAGACGTTTCGACTCGATTCGTTCCTGCGCACGAAGGCCTATAAAGAGGGGCCGAACTACCGCTTCACGATTGACTGGGTCCATGCCCAGAAACTTCAGATTCTCGCGACCGAAACCGTCGAATTAGAAGAACCCTTTCGCGGACAGGGAAAACTCGGCACGGAAGAATTCCGGAAGACACTCACCGACGCGCTCGATCGCATGATCGCGAAGGTGCCGTTCAAGGGATCGGTTACCGGCCGCGACCAAACGGCGGTCACGGTGAACCTCGGCGCGAACTCGGGGATTCAAAAGGGCGACTCGCTCGTCTTCGCGACGCTCGACGACGTGAAATACCACCCGCTCCTGAAGACCGTGGTCGACTGGCGTCTCACCCCGACCGGCCGGGCGATCGTCGACGAAGTCGACGACGGAATCGCGTTCGCGAAGATCGAGACCGAGGAATTCGGCCGCCAGATCCAACGTTTCCAAAAGGTCGTTCAGATCATCCCCGCCCCCGAAAAGGTGTCCCTCGAGCGCCATTCGACCGACCTCGAAGCGATGGATAAAAAAGCCCATGAACCGCCGCGGCTCGGCTTCGTCGGCCCGGGACTCATTCTCGGATCGACGAGCCGGGAGACCCAGACGACGACCGGAAGCGGTTTACTCATCGGCGCGAAGGGTGAGCTCCAGACCTGGCTGACGAGCGATTTCTTCGCCGACCTCAAACTCGATTTCGGAACGGCTTCCTATAAGCAGACCGACCGCACCACCGGACTCCAGAGTCCGGGCGTGAATATTTCACTTTCGCAGTTCAGGCTCGCCGCCGGGTACTTTTATCACGTCACCCCGAATTTCTTCGGCCCGAAAGGCTGGGTCAAGCTCGGTTACCAGCAGACGACTTACGGTCTGCCGCAGGATCCGAACGCCCAGACCGCGACCGTCGTCTATTCGGGCCTTTTCCTCGGGGTCGGGGGGGATTTACCGATTCGGGAGGATTACGGCATGATCCTCGACGTCGATTTCGGTGTTTTCAGCGGCGGAGCCGAGGAAGCGGGATATTTCGGTACGGTGTCCGGCGCGACCTCGGTCGGCTTTTTCGTCGGAGGTTACGCATGGATGGCGCCGAAAATGAAGTTTCAGCTCGGTCTCGACTTTAAATCCAACTCGCTCGATTTCGTGACCGGAAACTCGCTTTCGAACAAATCGTTCTCGCTATCGCCGTCCGTCCTGTTCTATTTCTAAATTCGTCATTTCCATGAAAGCACCCGTCACCGCGCGTAAACGCGCGATCGAACTCACCGCACTTCTCGAACGGCATAATCACCTCTACTACGTCCTCGACGCGCCTGAGATCTCCGACTCCGAGTACGACCGGCTCTTCCACGAGCTCCGTGAACTCGAGGAGAAATATCCCGACCTCGCGTCCGTGAACAGTCCGACCGGCCGCGTGGGCGGCGCCCCGGTCGACGAGTTCCGGAAGATTAAACACCGCGTTCCGATGCTCTCGCTCGCGAACGCGTTCGACGAGAAGGATTTCCGCGCGTTCGACGAACGCGTTCGAAAGTTTCTCGACGTGGCGCCGACGACCGACCTCGAATACCACGTCGAGCTGAAATTCGATGGGTTGTCGATGTCGCTTACGTATGAAGAGGGAGAGTTTGAGTACGGCGCGACCCGCGGCGATGGCGAAACCGGCGAGGACGTGACCCATAATGTCCGGACGATCCGATCGATTCCGATGCGGCTTCGCGGGAAAAAGATCCCGAGACTCATCGAAGTCCGCGGCGAGGTGATCTTCCCGATCAAGGACTTCGAAAAGCTCAATCAGGAACAAGCGAAGAATGACGATAAAATTTTCGCCAATCCCCGAAACGCCGCCGCCGGTACGATTCGTCAGCTGGATCCAAAAATCGCGGCCGCCCGCGCGCTTACCGCTTTCTGGTACGGGATCGGCTTTTGTGAAGGATTCTCGTTCGAATCGATCGACGAAATGCAGAGAACGTTCGAGCTCTGGGGACTCAAAATCGGTGGACATCGCAAGGTATGTCATGGAGTCGGCGAAGTTCTCGAATTCTACGAGAAAATCCGCTCGCTTCGCGATCGATTGCCGTACGAGATCGACGGGATCGTCGTGAAGCTGAACCGGATG
>JAYVXM010000260.1:0-6195 GCA_043785205.1 Bdellovibrionales bacterium | reverse complement strand
GGACTGGGTGATTCCGCCGCTGAAGATCGGAACGGTGAGGGTGAGGGTGGCGTCCCATTTCGAATCGTTCGTGTAGCCTTCCTTGCGGAGGTAATAGTTTCCGGACACGTCGAGGTCGGGAAAATGGAAGCCGCGTTGGTAGGCGATGCCTTCTTCGGCGGCGTCCCGTTTTTTGCGGGCGGCGACGAGATCGGGGTGTTGTTCGGAAGCTTTCAGGTAATCTTCGAGCGGTCCGAGCGGCGCTTCGGTCGGGACCTCTTCCCGGAGTTCGAATTCGGGCGGGATCCGCGCGAGGGTCGAGAGGGTGAGTTTCGCTTGCAGGAGAGCGCTTTCCGCGGCTTTCAGGCGGGCCTCGGAACCGGCGCGGGCGGCCTGCACGGAAAGGAGGTCGCTCGATCGCGTACGTCCGATCTTCACGCGGGAACGAAGCTCGCCGATTTGGGTATCGTAGAGTTGCATTTCCGTGCGCGCGTGGTTCCGAAGCGCTTGCTGGAGAAGCGCTTCGTAGTAGGCGGTCGTAAGGTCGACGAAGTACTGGATCCGCGATCCGGTGACTTCCGCCTCTTTCCCTTCGAGAAGCCGATTCGTTTCGGCGAGAAACGCGTATTCCGAGCCGCCCTTGAAAAGGTATTCCTTCCCGGTCACCTTCACCGTCTTCTGAGTGTCGCCCGTATAACCGGGAGTGATGATCGAGGGCAGTCCCGCTTTGAAGTACGTCCCGTAACCGGTGATCGTCGGCAGGAGCGCGCCCGTGCCCTGCGATTTCGTCTCTTCGATTTGCGCGCGCTCTTCGATTTTCGTACGGACGGGGTCGGCGGAGTCGACCGTCGTCCGGTAGAGTTCCGCGAGCCCGTAAACTTTCGCGGGGACGTCGGCCCGCGCGGAACCGAGGAGAAGAGTGAAGAGAATGATCATTGCCCTATTTTATAGCGGAGTACGGTTCGGCTTGGAACCGGGCACTCATTCCGCACGCCGAATTATTCGGAGTTATTCCACGGTGTTTCCGCAGTATTCGCGAACTTTCGCCAACGCGATGACGCCCTTGGTCGCGCCGACCGTCGGAAGAAGATCGCTGACTAAAGCGGAAGGAAGAGGCATTCTAGTGGAACGTGCGGTAGGAGATTCACGATGAAACGGACTTTCCGACTCGGCCTGATGATCATCCTCGTTCCCTGGACCGCTTCCGCATACTCGCGTGGCTATAGTATGAGCAACGAGTCGATGGTGGGAGTCGGCGTACCGGTTTCCGGCAGCATCGCGATGCCGGGCTCGACGACCGCCGTTTATACGAACCCCGCCGGCCTCGTCGGTAGCCCCGGCGCGCGCCTTTCGCTCCAGGGTGGTTCCGACAAACCGATGGATAATCCGACGTACCGCGCGCTCATTCTCGGCGGGAACGGTTCCGTCGGCGCGGCGGCCGGTGTGAACTATCAGATTCACAATGGCGCCGAAGACGATGGCTATGCCGTGTACGGGCTGGCCCTGAATATCGCGCCTCTGAACTTCACGATGGGCGTTGCCGGAAAATCCGGCATCAAGAACGCCCAAGGTTCCGACTTCAACGCCGGCGTTCTCTTCCGGCCGACCTCGATGGTCACCCTCGGCGGAACCGCGATGGGACTCAAAAACGGCCCGGACAGCATCGGCGTCGGCGTCGGCCTCGAACTGATGAGTGGGTTCGACCTCGTCGCGGATTCGGCTTTCGACCAGAAATTCAAAAACGGCGAGTTTAAGCCGGGGCTCCGGCTCGCGAATTCCTTCGCCGGACTTTCCGTGAGTTACGGTACCGGCGCGACGGCCCAGTTCGCGAAGGACTTCTCGGGCGCCGCGTACCTCAAGATCTCTTCGAACTCGGAGCTCGAGTTCGAATACAACCACGGCGGCGACCTTCCGAAATACTTCGCCTCCCTTTCGTTCGGCTTTTAGAAAGCGAGGCCGCGCTTGTTCTGGGATTTGATTCGCCTCCGCTGTCCGGTCTGCCGCGAAGGCGCGATCTTTAAGGGTCCCTATTCCATGAACCCGGACTGCCCCCACTGCGGCGTCCACTTCGAACGCGAAAACGGTTATTTCATGGGTGCGATGTGGATCGCCTACTTCCTTGGGTCGATCTCGCTCATCCCGACGATCGTCATCCTGATCCGCCATTTCGAGGCGGAAATTCCGATGGTCATCGGGGTCGGGTCCGCCCAGCTCATCCTCCTCCAGCCCCTGATTTACGTCTATTCCCGAACGATTTGGATGTACATCGACCGGAGCGGCTCTAAACAAAACTGGCATTAGTCTCGACTACGCGCCGACGCTGCCGCGGCTCGTCTATACTCGTATCGCTATTCATGGTTCCCTGCGGGGCCTAAGCACTCACGCTTGATCCGATGGGGAACGTCCATGAAATCCGTCTTTTTGCCCGCACTTCTTTTCGCCATCGCGCCGGGCGCTCAAGCGAGCATCGATCAGGCGCCGCCGAATTTTCCCTATCAGGACGGCGAAGCCGTTTTCGTGGATTTTCAAACCGCCGCGTACCATTTGATTTACGACTTCGCGGCGAAGACGGTCACCGTCGACTCCGAGATCGTTTTCGACGCCCCGACGAAGGGCTACCCGATTTTCGACCTGATTCCCGATCCGCGAAACGTGCGGCTCGACGATCGCGACGCGGAGGTCGGAACGCTCGCCGATCCGGATCGCGCCTCGACTTTTCGAATCGTGCGCACGCCGGTCTCGCCCGGCAGCCACCGATTGACTCTTTCGAACACGATCGAAACGAACGCCCTCTTTCGGAACGACGGAGTCGCTTCCGCGTTTTGGATGTCGGATCTCACCGACCGACACTATCTCGAACAGTACTTGCCGACGAACTTCGAGTTTGATCAGTACCGGATCTCGATGCGGGTCGAAGTTCTGCACGCCGCGGGAAAGCCGCATGTCCTCCGCGCGAACGGCGTCGTGACAACGCTCGCCGAAAACGTCTTCGAAGTCGAATTCCCGGCCTTCTATACGACCTCGTCGATGTTCTACCACCTCTCGGTGGCCGGCTCGATTCCGTCGGCGAAATTCACCGTGAAATCGATCGACGGCCGCGACCTTCCGGTCGAGGTTTATACGCCGTTCGACCTGAAGGGCTATTCGGACGAAGTGAGGAGGGTGATCGCCGAGCTCGAGGCGGACTACGGTCCGTTTCCGCACCCGAAGGTCATCGTCTACGGCGCCGGTCCGGGCGGGATGGAGTATTCCGGCGCGACCGTCTCTTCTTCAACCGCCGTCGGTCACGAACTTTTCCACTCCTATAACGCACGCGGCGTGATGCCGGCCCAAGGAAATGCGGGCTGGATGGACGAGGCGATGTCGAGCTGGCGCGACCAGAAATACGTCCTCCGAAAGTCGCCGGGGGCCCGCTCGAAAATGGCCGGCCACTCGCTCTGGAGCCGCATCACGGATCGGGACGCCTACACCAAAGGCGCGGAATTCGTCGAGTGGATGGCGGGGCGGATGGCCGCGCAAGGAAAGGATTTCAAGGCCTTCTTGCGCGCCTATTTCAAGGCGAACCTTTACCACACGATGACTACGGGCCAACTCAAGACCGCGCTCGAGCTCTATACCGGGTTCGAACTTACCGCGGATTTCGACCGTTACGTGTACGGGAAAACGCCCAAGGACGAGACTCCGAGCGGCTCGGTTTGGGGATTTCGCGCCTCGACGGCCGCCTGCCACCGGGCGGAAGTGGACTTCCCCGCGTCCGTCGACAATCCGTTTCACCCGCGCTTGTCGAAGGAAGAGTTGCTGAATCTTCTCTGATTCACCGATGGGTTTAAAAAGGAAAGGGCCAGATCATTTTAAGCCGCGCCCTTTTTCGATTTCGTACGTGCGAGTTCGACGCGAAATTTATTTTTCTTTTTCGTCGTCCGGCACTTTCGCGTTTCCCGATTCTTCGTCCTTCGTCGGGTCGCTGACGTTGCCAGCCGGCATGCGGTCGGTCTTTTCCGTTTTTTGAGCGGCGATGACTTTCAAAGTATCCACGCTATCCATCGTGTCGAAAATCGCGGCGGACGCTCCACCGGCGGAGAGAAATGAAAGGGCGAGGAGAAGGATTCGGGTCGTCTGGTTCATAAAAACTCCCTGTCTCCGAGTGTAACGGAAAAAATCCGACCCGACGAGCGTCCCCCGATTGACGGTCGGAGGTATTGAAATGATGGGGGTTTCTTCGTGGAGGCGGAGAACGGAGGCCCCGGAAGGCCGAAGGAAGAAACTTCGACCTTCCGGGAGCGAGACAACGGAATCAAATCCGTGTCTTGTTCCTCAGTTCATCACGGGCGCAATCCCTTAGCGAACCTTTCCCGGAATGACGAAGTGCATTGTTTTTATCCCTCCGCAATTCCATAGGTTTATGAATTAAAAAGAAGATTTGCGCCGCACTAGACGCGGACTAAACTGGGTTCAATGAGCCGAAATTCACGCCCCTCGTCAACCCTTTCCGGCCTCCTCGCCGACCTCGAAATCCGCACCCCCGCCGGCACCGCTGAGAAGTGGGATAATGTCGGACTACTCGTAGGAGACCCGGGGTCGGCGGCGAAACTCTCCGGCGCCGTCGTTTCGATCGACCTCACTGCAGAGGCGGTCGCGGCGGCGAAGCGACTCGGGTACGCACTCATCATCAACCACCACCCCTGTATTTTTCCGCTCTCCCGGGGAATTTCCCGAGTCCTCGCGAGCGGATCGACCGGCCTGATTTACGAGGCGGCCCGCGCGGGCATCGCCGTCGTCGCCACGCACACGAACTTCGACAAGTCCGCGCTCGAGGTACCGGCGTTCGTCGCCGCCGCCCTCGGATTCGAGCCGATCGGGCGCCTCTACGAAGGAGACGAAGCCGAGTTCGTGAAACTCGTCGTATTCGTCCCGAAGACCCATCTCGAAAAGGTACGGGACGCCGTGTGCGCGGCGGGCGCGGGAAAAATCGGCCGCTACGACACCTGCGCGTTCGCCTCCGAGGGAGAAGGAACTTTTCGGGGGGACGCGGGGACGAAACCTTTTATCGGCCAACCCGGAAAGCTCGAACGGGCGCGGGAGACGCGGCTCGAGACGGTGTTTCCGCGGGGTTTGAAGAGCCGGGTGCTGGCCGCGATGCGCGCCGCCCATCCCTACGAAGAAGTCGCGTTCGACCTCTACCGGGTTGAACAGGAGCCTTCCGCCGTCGGCCTCGTTTCCGGGCTCGGATACGGGGTATATGGAGATTTTCCGGAGGCGGTACCGTTCGCCGAGGTCGGCCGGCGGGTGAAAAAGGCGTTTGGAATCGAAGGGTATCTTCTGACCGAACCGCTCCCTAAGCGGGTGAAAAGAATTGGGTTTGTGGCGGGAAAAGGGGCGGGTTTCGCGCCGAGCGCGAAACGACTAGGCTGCGACCTTTTCATTACCGGGGAAGCGGGTTATCACGTGGCCCGTGAGGCCGCGAGTGGCGGGGTTGCCGTGATGGAAGTCGGACATCGTGAAAGCGAAATCTACTTCCTGCAGACCGTCGAACGTTGGTGCCGAGAGTGGGGGATTCGATCGAAAGTGCTGAACACCCCCGTGCAGTCGATTCGCAAGTAGCGCGTACTCGGAACCCCGTGAGTGGCTTCAATTGAAAAAAACGTCCGCTTCGGCGGGCAGAATAGGGATTCGCAGGACGGGCGATCGCCGGAAGTGAAACGCCTCCGAACGGAAGCGGGTGGGAGTCTTCGCAAGAAGACTCTGGCTCGAACAGGTTCGAAGAGACGCCGCTTCGGGAGGAAAGTCCGGGCTCCATAAGCAATGGTACTGGCTAACGGCCAGGGACGGGACTGGTGACGGTTCCGTTACGGACAGTGCAACAGAAAATAGACCGCCACGCTTTTCAAAGACCGATTCGGTCGAACGAAAAGCGCGGTAAGGGCGAAACGGTGAGGTAAGAGCTCACCGCGCTTTCAGCGATGAAAGTGGCATGGCAAACCCTACCTGGAGCAAGGCCAAATAGGGGAACTCGGTCGGCTCGACCATCAGGTTCCCGGGTAAGGCTGCTTGAATTGCGGAGTAATCCGCCGTCTAGAGGAATGATCGCCTCCATCTCGCTTCGGCTTTGTCGGAGTGGGATGAAGACAAAACCCGGCTTACAGTCCTGCGAATCCTTTTTCAATTTCTCCAAAATCTCCCATAAAAATTTAAGCCTATTTTAAAAAGAGGGGTGCG
>JAYVXM010000259.1:0-6195 GCA_043785205.1 Bdellovibrionales bacterium | reverse complement strand
AATCCTCCGAACGGCCGTCGAGGACGGGGCGTTGAACCGCTCGGATTACATCACGCTCGACGAAGTGAACGGAGGTCATCCCCACTTCCCGAGCGGAGAGATCGCGTACCTCTTCGGTTACAATCTGATGAACGCCGCCGAACGCTCGAAAAAAGACGCGCTCGGCGAAATGACTTTTCGCGGGAGCCGCCGCTTCCCGTACTTCATCAACGGAAACGTTTCGAATATCACCGGCAAGGACTGGTACACCCACTGGGACGACTGGGTAAAGGCGACGAACGCGAAAATGGCCGGCCAGCTCGCGAAAATCCGAAGTCATCCCGTTTCGAAGCTCGAAGTCGTGGACGGCACCTCGGACGATTCCTTCGGCGTGGCTTTCTCGCCCGACCAGCGCTGGATCGCCTACTCGAGCCAGTCCGACGACCGCTGGCAGACCCTGAAAGTCCGCGAATGGAAACCCGGCGCGAAACCGCGCGACATCGAGGATAAGTTCCTCGGCGAAACGTTGGCCTTCACTCCCGATTCGAAACGCGTCGTCTTTTCGTCGCTGCATAGAAGTTCGAACTACTACCTCTGGAGCGACCTCCGCGCGTACGATCTCGTTTCCGGAAAGACATACTGGCTCACCGACGACGCGCGCGCGCGCGATCCCGACGTCTCGAAGGACGGCGGATGGATCACCTACACCGTCGGCTCCGACTCCGGAACCGATCTCATGGTCGGAAAACTCATCGCCCGCGATGACCGTCTCGCGATCGAGGGCGCCCGGAAGATCGTCGACGCCCCTCCGTACGACCGGATCGCCACGCCGAAATTCACGCCCGACGGAAAGGGCATCGTCTTCGCCTGGAAGGTCGATGGGAAAGCGTCCGAAGAGCTCCACTACGTTCCGCTCGCGGGCGGTTCGTCCTCCCTCGTCGTCGCCGACGGATTCCGGGATCGCTTCCCGGCCTACGACGCGAAAGGGACGCTCTACTTCATCTCCGACCGCACCGGCGTCGATAACCTCTACCGGCACGACGGCGCGAAGAACGTCCTCGTCTCGAACGTCACCGGCGGCGTTTGGCTCCCGACGTTTCGCGGAAACGACGCCTTCGCCTCCGTCCTCTCGAAGGACGGCTTTTCGATCGGCAAGCTCGAGCTCTTTCCCGCGGGAATCGATCCCGCGAAAGTGACCGTGAAGATCGGCGAGGACGCGCCGATTTCGGCGGTGGGTGCCCGCCCGATCAACGTGAACCAATCTTCCGCGGTGCCGGCGCCCGCGACGAAGGGGGATTACCCGGTCGAAAATTATTCGACGCTCGGAACCCTCCTCCCGCGCCAGTGGGCCCCGATTTATCTCGGGGACACGAACTCGACCTACGTGGGCGCGGAAGTCGCCGGTTACGATACCACGTTCCGGCATCAGTACTTCGCGCTCGGCGCGTACGACTCGATGTCGAAGTCGACGGACTACGTGCTTCAATATCAAAATCGCCAGCTCGGTCCCTCGATCGACCTTTACGCCTCCCGCCTGACGAAGGACGTGCGTAGTATTCAGTCGAATCTCGGCGCGCCCGCTTCCTATACCCACGAGACCCAGGTCGGCGGATCGATCAGCTTTCCATTCCAGCAGATCACTTCCGTATTCACGCCGTCGATCGGAGCCTCGATCGACCGAAGCGCGTACTACGACATGCCGGGCGGGAGCTCGCGGCTCCTCGACCGCTCGCTCTACGTTCCGCGCGAAGACGTTCTCCTCGACTATACCGCCATCCGCGCGTCGCGACTCGCCGTCGCCGCCGAGCGCGGAAGCACGACCCAGCTCGGCGCCCGCCGTTACGACCTCGGCCAACGCCAGATTTATAAGGAAATCTTTCGGCACACCCAGTATCTCGATCTCGGACGGCACGCGGTCCTCTTTCCTTCGGTCCGCGCGATGAAGGTCAGCCACCGCGACTTCTCGTACCTCGATGCGAGCGCGCTCAGCCGCGGGAAGCGGAACCGGATTTTCGATCCGCTCTATTCGGACAGTTTCGACGAATTTGGGATCCGTGGTTATCCGAACGCGACGATCTCCTCGACCGAAGCAATCACGCTTTCGGCCGACCTCCGGCTACCGCTCGTCGCGATTTACCGCGGTTGGGGAACGAATCCGATTTTCCTCGATCAGCTCGCCCTCCAGGTCTTCGCCGAGGACACCTATCGACCCGATGCATTACCGCGGTACCAACACCTTCCGTCGGCCGGCGCCGGACTCCGCCTCGGGGTGAACGCGCTTCTCCTCCTCCCGCTCACCTTAGGCGTCGATTATCACTACGGTTTTAACAAGGACGTCTTCGGTGAAGGCGAGGTCTTTTTCTCGATTACCGCCTCCTCGCTCCTCCCGTTTTAATCCTCGGATTTTAAAAAGGGCTGTGGCAGACAATGGGGAATGGCCCATTCCCCAACCCTTTCTTCCGGCCTCGCGGCCGGACTCCTCGCCGGAAAGCGCGCGCTGATCGTCGGCGTCGCGAACGACCGGAGCCTCGCCTGGTCGATCGCGGAGCACCTCCACGCCGCCGGCTGCGAACTCGCGTTCACTTACCTCGGTGACGCGCTCGAGCGCCGCGTTCGGCCGCTCGCCGAAAGCGTCGGCGCGAAGCTGATTCTCCCGATGAACGCCCAGAGCGACGTCGAAATGGACGCCGTTTTCGATCGCGTGAAGTCCGGGTGGGGGTCGCTCGACTTCCTCGTCCATTCGGTCGCGTTCGCGAATCGCGAAGACCTCGAAGGACGGTTCGTCGATACGTCGCGGGCGGGGTTCCTACTCGCCATGGACGTGAGCGCCTATTCGCTCGTCGCGATGGCGAAACGCGCGGAGCCCTTGATGGAAAACGGCGGCGCGATCCTCACGCTCTCGTATATCGGCGCGACCCGCGTCGTCCAAAATTACAACGTGATGGGCGTCGCGAAAGCGGCCCTCGAAGGAACCGTTCGCTATCTCGCGAACGATCTCGGACCGAAGAAAATCCGCGTGAACGCGATCTCCGCCGGTCCCGTAAAGACGCTCGCCGCCGCGGGAATCCGGAACTTCCGCGACATGCTCGCGAAGTCCGAGGAAAAAACGCCGATGAAGGAAAACATCGACCAATCGGACGTCGGCGCGCTCGCTGCGTTCCTTTGCGGTCCCGGCGGACGCCACATCACCGGTACGACGATGATGGTCGATAGCGGCGCCCACATGATGGGGATATAATCCGTCGTGACGAAACCCGGGCTGATCGAACTTCATCGCCACCTCGACGTCTCCGTTCGGTTGTCGACCTTGCTCGAATTCGCGCAGGATCGCGGCCTCATTCCGCAGAGCACTTCGCTCGAGGGATTCCGCTCCGACTTCGTCCTCGTCGAGCCGATGAGCGACCTTCCCTCCGTGCTCGCGAAGTTCACGCTCTATCAGCAGGTCCTCGATCGCTACGAAATCTGCGAACGCGTCGGCTTCGAAGCCGCCGAAGACGCCTACCGCGAAGGGATCCGAGCGATCGAGTTCCGCTTTTCACCCGGATTCGTCTGCGAACTCTCGAAGATGCCTTGGCTCGAGGCGCTCGACGGATTTCACGCCGGTCTCGAACGCGCGATGGTCACCTATCCCGATCTCCGCGCCGGCTTGATTTGCATCGGCTCGCGCGATTTCGGGATGACCTCGATCGAAAAGACGGTGGAGTTCTTTCTGCGCGAACGCGACCGCTTCATCGGTTTCGACCTCGCCGGCGACGAATCTCAGTACCCGAACCACCTCTACCGAAACCCGATGAAACGGGTGATCGCTTCCGGCGCGAAGATCACGATCCACGCCGGCGAAGCCGCGGGCCCCGACTCCGTCTGGTCGGCCATCGAGGATCTCGGCGCGCGGCGGATCGGGCACGGCATCCGGTCGATCGAGGACCCTAAGCTCATGACCTACCTCCGTGAGCACGCGATTCTCCTCGAGATGTGCCCGACTTCGAATCGGATCACGAGCGCCTGGCCGGACTACCGCACCCACCCCTTTCGCACCTGCCTCGAGGCCGGCGTTCCGGTGAGTCTCAATACCGACGACCCGAGTATCTTCGGGAACACTTTGGCGGACGAAATCCACATTGCCCGCACGGCGATGGGCCTGACGGACGCCACGATCCAGGAAACTTTCGCCGCCGCCTGGAAGCATTCTTTTCTCCCCGCCTAACGATTTTTATCTACTTCTTTCAACGGGTTAAATGAACGATACCTCGGAAAATGAACCCTTGCCGAAAATGACGCGATGCGATATAAACCCTCGTCCCTCACCTCAACCCGGAGCCCGCTATGAAAGTCGTCCACGCCCTTCCCATCGCCCTTCTCGTTCTCGGAACGAGCTGCGCGAAATTAGGCGTCGATCGACAGGCCCAGAAGGCGATGCTCGCGGATTCGATTCGCTTCACGAAACTCACGGTCGCCGGAAACAGCGTCCTCTTCGAGCTCGCGCGGGACGGGTCGGGCTTTTCGACACGCCTGACCGACGTCGAACCGATCGACTTTCCCGAATACATCGCGTTCGTGAAAGACGCCGCGGGCAAGCTGACCGTCGTGAAATCGCATACCCATCTGGGCATCAACGCGGACCTCGCCCAGTGTACCGATTCGGCCTGTACCGGAATCCAGATGAAGCTCACTCGCCCCGGCGGATCGCTCGGCGACGTCGCGATGATTAAAGCCGTCCGGGTGACGGCGCTGAATTGCCCGATCACGATCAACGAAACGAATGGCGCGACGACCCCGCTCGCGCCAGTTTTCGATACCGCGACGGTGACTACGATCCTTTCCCTCGATCCGATCTCCTGCACCTACGTCGAAGGAACCGGCCGGGGAATCTACGGGAAGGCGTCCTATACGGATCCCGAAACCCATTATCTTACAAACGTATACCTGCGGACTTTCGTCGGCGCTCCGTCCGACCTTTGGCTCGACGGAGCCCAGAACGCGATCGGTTCGGACGGACGCGTCTCCCGCGTTTCGACCTCCGTCCGGTCCTTCAATATCGACGATCTCGCTTCGGACGCGAAATCGATCACGGTTTACGCTTCCGACGTGGCCGGCCGGCGCGCGAACGTCGGCTGCACCAGCGGCTCGTCGATTTCGGTCCCGGCCGCGAATCCCGACCCGAAACTCTGCGTACCGAAGCCTTCGCCTTCCGCGACGCCGACCGGATAACTCGAACTTTTACGAATGCGAAAGGGCCGGTTCCCCGACACCGCTAGCTTACGCTGGCGGTTAGGAACCGGCCCTTTCATTTTTCTCCCCTAGACCCTCGTCGATGAGGTGTGTGTTGGTGTGTCGGTGTTTGAGAGAGGAGTGACTACATCAACTTAGGTTTCGGGCGAGGCCGAGCGGACCTCCATGACCGCTCCCCCGGCGAGAGGACTACCCTCGACGGGTGGGGCAGGAATCTCCTACCCCGGTTGACCGCACGACCCATAAGGAAGTGCGGCAGGAAAGTGGAACCAGGTGCCGCGCGCTGCGGCCAGTGACGTCCATGTACGGCTAGGCAGCCGATCTCACCTGGTTTCTCCCGCGCCGTTTCGCATCGTAGAGTGCGTCGTCTGCGGATTTAATTAAACGTTCGCTGTCGTAGCCATCCTTGGCCGCCGAAGACATCCCGATGCTTACGGTGCATTTCCATTGCACCTTTCCGTCCGTCCCTGGGACCGCACCGTAGAGCCGTTCGACCCCGCGCCGGAGCATCTCGGCTAAGCCGAGAATCTCCGCGTCGGTTCCTTTCACGGCGACAGCGAATTCTTCACCGCCGTAGCGCCCCGTGAAGCAACGGGGGGATTCGTATTGCTTCACGAGGGCGGCCACGCGCTGGATCACTTCATCGCCGGTCTGATGACCGTGCGTATCGTTGATGATTTTGAAGTGATCGATATCGATCAAAAGCATTCCACAATTTTCATTCAGCTTGTTGCACTCACTTAAAACTTCGTTCCACTTCTCGAAGAAGGGTTTGCGGCGGAAGAGTCCCGACAGATCGTCGTGGGTCGCGTCGCCTTCGAGTTTCCGGAGGACCTGGAGCACTTGGATATAGCTACTCTCGAGCGCGGTCACTTCGCCGTGGAGGTGTGAGAGGAGTTGGCGTATGCCCTTGAGATTCGCGTCCAATTGCCCCTGGTCCATAGGTCCTCCGGTTACTCGTGTTCTGGTCGTTTCGTTCGGTTTCGG
>JAYVXM010000258.1:0-6218 GCA_043785205.1 Bdellovibrionales bacterium | reverse complement strand
TTATAACGGAAGCCAGCCGATCATCGGTTCGAAGCAGCTCGAAACCACGCTTTATATCAAGTCCGGCGAGTCGGCCGCGATCGGCGGCATGGAAGAGACCGTCGTGAATACCGCTTTCAACAAAGACAAGTTCGGAGCCGGCTCGTTCGAGAGCGGCGCGGGCGCCGCGCCGACGACTCCGCTCTTTAATCTGACCCGAACGAAGAACTTCGCAAAATCGAAGGGTCAGTTCGTGGTTTTCATTACGCCCCAAATCATCGACGACGCCGGCCAGGGTTCGGAAGATTTGAAACGAAATTTCCGGGTGAAGGTAAAATAAAATGGCGGGTCATATCATCGCAGTCGTCGGCGGGAAGGGCGGGGTGGGGAAATCCATTTTCGCCGCGAATCTCGCCATCGCCTACCTCCAGAATTTCAAACAGCGTCCACTTCTGATCGACCTCGATCTCGCTGCGCTCGGCGACCAGAACATCATCCTCGGTCAAAATCCGGCGAAATCGATCGTCGACGTTTCGAAGATGCCTCCGGGCCCGGTCGAACCGAAAGTGCTCGCGCCGTACATGGTGAATGCCGCCCAAGGATACTCCTATATCGGCGCCCCCCGCGACGCCATCATCGCGCGCGATCTCGATCTCGACGGCCTCGGCCGCTTCCTCAAGGGCGTGACGAACGTCTTTAACTTCGTGGTGGTCGATTGCGGTCACGGAACGGATCCGTCCGCGATGAAGGTCATGGAATCGGCCACGGCGATCTTCGTCGTCACCACCGCCGACGTCATCGTGATCAATCAAACGAAGCGTATTCTCGGGAAGATCGCGGAACTCCTCTTTCCGCCCGAAATGGTCCAAATCGTCGTGAATCGGTATTCGCAAAACCATATCGTCACTCCCCAGATTATCCAGAAGAACTTGAATCGTCCGCTCTTCGGCGTGATCCCCGAGGACTCCGCCGCGTGCGAAAGCGCACTCGCGAAATCGACTCCGATCTGTCTCGCATCGCCGAGCGCGCCGATCACGCGCGCCTATCACGATATCGTCCGTAAGATTCAGCAGACGAACCTTCTCGAGAGCCTC
Organism: Bdellovibrionales bacterium; assembly: GCA_043785205.1. Taxonomy (GTDB): domain Bacteria; phylum Bdellovibrionota; class UBA1018; order UBA1018; family UBA1018; genus JACMQW01. The sequence goes on along the minus strand of JAYVXM010000258.1, from coordinate 5,145 downwards.
GCGAAATTGAAAAAACCGAGCGGCGCGGCCGCGAAGATGCAGTCCCAGCTTCAGCTCATTCCCGGCGGTGCCGGAAGCGGCGAAAGCGGAGGCAAGGATGCCTCGTCGATGCTGCGGACCGCGAACGGACCGGTCGATCCCTGGACCCAGATGAAGCTTCGGATCCACAAGGCTCTCGTCGACGCCATGGATCTGAAGAAAACCGACATGAGCACCCAGGACGCGAAACAACGCGCCGTCCTTCGGGAACGGACTCAGAAGGCGATCTTCGACATTCTCAACGCTGAGGACGCCACGGGTCTTCTCTCCACTCGCGAATTAAAGGCCCAGATGGTGAAGGAAGTCCTCGACGAGGCGCTCGGTCTCGGGCCGCTGGAGGACCTTTTGGCCGACGACGCCGTGACCGAGATCATGGTGAACGCGCGCGATCAGATCTATATCGAAAAAAACGGTCGACCGGAACTCTCGAAGGTGACCTTTTCGAGCGAGCAGCAAATGATGAACGTGATCGAGCGAATCGTGACGCCGCTCGGCCGCCGGGTCGACGAGAAAGTTCCGTACGTGGACGCCCGGCTTCCCGACGGTTCGCGGGTGCACGTGATCATTCCTCCGCTCGCGCTGCGCGGACCGACGATTACGATCCGGAAATTTCCGAAGAAGCGGATTCTTTATAAGGATCTGATCGCCTACGGTTCCATGACTGAGGAAATCGCGGACTTTCTTCGGGCCTGCGTCGAAGGCAAACTGAACATCGTCGTTTCGGGAGGAACCGGCTCCGGTAAGACGACGCTCCTGAACGTCCTTTCGAACTTCATTCCGGCGACTGAACGGATCATCACCGTGGAGGATTCGGCCGAACTTCAGCTCGGGCAGGATCACGTGGTTCGTTTGGAAACGCGCCCGAAGAACATCGAAGGTGAGGGCGAGGTTTCGATCCGCGACCTCATCAAATCGTGTCTCCGGATGCGGCCCGACCGGATCGTGGTCGGGGAGTGCCGGGGCGGCGAAGCGCTCGACATGCTTCAGGCGATGAATACGGGTCACTCCGGCTCGCTGACCACGCTCCACTCGAACAATCCGCGGGAGTGTATCTCGCGGCTAGAAACGCTTGTCATGATGGCCGGTTTGAATCTGCCGTCAAAGGCGATTAAGGAAAACATTGCGGCCGCGGTGAATGTGATCATTCAGCAAACGCGACTTCCGGACGGTTCCCGTCGGGTGACCCATATTTCCGAGGTTACCGGCATGCAGGGGGACGTAATTTCCCTGCAAGACATCTTCCTGTTCAAGCAGGAAGGCCTCGACAAGAAACGGAAGATCATCGGCCGATTCGTGCCGACGGGTTTCATTCCGAAATTCGTCGAGGAGATGGAAGCGAAGGGGATGAAAATTTCGCGCGGTTTATTCGCGGCCAAGTAAAGGAGGAGAGATGTCGGATCGGATTCAAATTTTTTTCGCGCTCGCGCTCCTCTTTGTTTCGGTCGCGTATATTTCCTACCGTTACAGCGAACGATTTCTCGACTGGCTCCGCTTCCAGTCGATCGGGACGCGTGATTATATCGTCGAGCGACTCGCGCTGATGTTCATCGAAGTCTCTCCGAACAGCGTCCTCTTCGCTCAGTTCATCGGCTCGGTCGGGATCGGTCTGATCGTCTTCGTGATCCTATTGCCCCAAGTCTTTCCGGCTCTCCTGATCAGCTCGATCGTCATGATCGTCGGTTGGAAGGCTCCGCGTCCCGTCATCGACTGGATGTACGCCCGCCGAGTGAAGACGTTCACCCTCCAGATGGTTGATGGACTTAGCCTCATGTCGAACGGCATGAAGTCCGGATTGTCGGTAGTGCAGTCGATGGGCCTCGTCGTACAGGAACTACCGGATCCGATCCGGCAGGAGTTCAACCTGGTGCTGAGCGAGAACAAGCTCGGCGTTTCGATCGAGGAAGCCTACAATAACCTCGCGAAACGGATCCAATCCGACGACGTCGAGATGTTCGTGACCAGTGTGAACATTTTAAAGGAAACCGGCGGAAATTTGGCGGAAACGTTCGATACCATCACGATGACGATTCGTGAACGGATCAAGCTCGAACAAAAAATTGACGCCATGACCGCAATGGGCCGCATGCAGGGGATGATTCTCCTCGCGGTCCCCGGCGTCCTCGGAGCGTTTATCTATACATCCGATCCGGAGTTCATGAAGCCTCTGTTTACGACCACCTTCGGGTGGATTATCCTTTTAGTGGTGGTCAGCCTCGAGGTGCTCGCTTACGTGACCATTTCGAGGATTGTGAAGATCGACGTTTAGTCGGTTGGGTCGGGGAGAGAATATGAGAAAGATTTCGCCATTTTTGGTCGCGTTGCTCGCCGTGGCGTCTAGCGCTCAGGCGAATGTGAGCATTCGAAATGGAAACTTCTTCATCGGGTATACCGATGTTCTTTATCCCGGCGGGTACGAACCGAAGATCGAACGCGTTTACAACTCCAAGAGTCCGTACAACGGCATTTTCGGTTGGGGTTGGGGTAGCGATTACGAAGTCTACCTCGCCGTCGAAGCGGACGGCAGCGTACTGGTCAGCGAAGCCGGCGGCGGCGCACAGAACCGCTTTAGCCCTCCGACTTTCGATGCCAAGGAACTCGATGCGGCCGTGAATCTCATCGCCGAGGTTGCCCGTAAAGCCGGCGCCATGGGTTCCGGGGGACAGCTCGACGGTTACAAGAAACAGTTGAAGACGAACGCGGAATTCCGGAACGAGGAATGGGCGAAGTGGAAAGCTCAGGGAAAAATCCAGGCGCGTAAGCTTCCGGTGGGAGCGAAACTGGTCTCGAATCGGTTCGCCTTCCAGTGGATCACGGTCACCGCGACCGGATACGTGCGTAGCACGGATACCGGCAAGACCGAGAACTTCGATCCGAATGGACGCCTTCTGAAGGTTCAGGACAAGAATGGAAATTTCATCCTTCTCAGCTATAACCGTGACGGCAAAATCGAGAAGATCCAGGATAACCTGAATCGGAAGATGTACCTGAATTACAACAAGCTCGGAAAAGTGGAAAAAATCCAGGCCGAAAATAACAAGACGGCTGAATATAAGAACACGGACCTCGGCGAAATGTCCTGGTCGAAGGATACCGACGGGAATGTTTATACCTATAAGTTCAGCTCCGACAAACGCCACAATCTGATCGAGATCGGCTACTCCGATAAGACCGCACTCCAGGTCGCTTATTACGGTCGCGATAAGTTCGAGAACGTGAAGAGCGTGAAGGACCGCGACGGTTCGGTGACCGACTATACGTACGATAAAGTCGCCGGCGAGAAGAATAGTCTGAAGGTCGGCGTCGTGCTGAAGAGCTCCGAAGGACGTACGATTTCGACGAGCGGATACGAATACGTCTTCCGTACGAAGGCGAACGGCGAAGAATGGACCTATAAGATGATGAGCTCGCTCGACGGGCTTCGGACGGAGACGGTATATAACGAGTGTTGCGGACTTCCGATCTTCATCAAGCGCGGGAACGACGAAACGACGTTCGCATACGACGTCAAGGGCCGGGTCACGAAGAAGACGACCCCGAACGAAGTGACCGAACTCGCCTACGACCAGAAGGTCGGGAAGGTGAACCGGGTCGTGAAGTACCAGAAGGCGAACAAGAAGCGCGTCGATTGGTCGACGTTCCAGTACGATCCGCGGGGGAATTTGCTCCTCGCGAAGAATTCGGCGCGCGCCGAAGTTCACCTCTTTTACGATAATCTCGGTCGGATCAAGACGATGATGGATCAGGCGAAAAAGCAGATTAACTTCAAATATAACGAGAACTCGAAACCTGTGGAAATCACGGATCCGAAGATGGGGAGCATCAACGTCAGCTATACGAATAGCGGCGAAGTGAAGAAGGTCGATTCGACCGGCGGACGAAAGATCGCCCTCGCGGTCACGTCGGCGTTCCAAAATCTCCTCGAAATCATTCGGCCGGCCGGCGTAACCCTTTCGTTTTAACGGAAAGATCAGGTGACCTTTGAAACTGCCTAAAACGACGATCCTTACGGTGTTCCTTTCGCTGGTCCTCCCGGCGCTTTCCGCGTTCGCGGATGGAACTTGCGATGGGGTGAAGTGCGAGACCGATACGGATAAAGGCTCCGAACTCTATAAAAAGTGCTGTCTCAACCCGGAGTGCCATTTGAAGAGCATCTCCACCCATAAAGTGCTTCCCGGCGATCCGACCGGGGGGAGCACCGGCACCGGCAATACCGAAGGATCGGCCCACTAAACGGACCGCGCTTCGCAAGGTTATAAGGCCCCCTCTTCCTTTCTCCCTTAGGCCCTGGAGCGCCGTTCCCGTCATCGCCGGCGGATTCCCTGGTCGAGCACGGTGGCGACCTAAACTCGGTATCGCCGGAGCGACCCTGAAGAGTGCCTAGAGATTGGGCACCCGTCGGTCATCAGAGCAATAGGCCAAATCTGACCCGGGAAAAACCGCCTTTCTTTCAATGAGTTACGTAATGTGTCACTTGGCACCCGCGTTGCTTTAGTACTCCGTATGGACCCGTCGTGGATGTGAAGGGTCATCACTGTGTGTTGAGAGGTAAAGAGTATGATGAAGTCCCGCATTGTTTTTCTGTGTACCCTGGCTGCTTTCTTGAGCCCGGTTTCCGCGTTGGCCTTCGAGAGCACGACTACGATCGCTTCCCAGCATGACGGAAAGCCCGGCTGCAATCTCGAAGCGACGAAGAAGTTCGTCCAAGAACTTCGCGACGAAAAGAATGGCACCGTTACCAACACTACGAAATCAGGCGACGCCGGCTGAGTCGTTGGTTTGAGAGCGTTCAAAAAATTCAGGGAAGGCGGACTCGCTCCGTCTTCCCTCTTTTATAACTCCACCGCGAAACGGAAATTCGATGCGCATTCATAACTCAGTCATCCTCGCGGTCGCCGCCACGGCCCTCGGTAGCGTTTCCGCCGCCGTTCTCCACCGTGTTCATTCGCAGGCCTGGGCCCAGCCGGACGTCGGCTGCGTCGAGGAACTTTACCCGACCCTTCCGACCGATGCCGGTTGTGCGAACCTAGGCGAAGTTTCCCCCGAGAAGCGCGCGCGTTGCGATCTACTCGCGTCGGTTCGCGAAGAGGCGAAGAACCCCGGCGTTCA
>JAYVXM010000257.1:0-6221 GCA_043785205.1 Bdellovibrionales bacterium | reverse complement strand
CGTCGTAGAGGTGGCGATGTTCCTTGAGTTTCCGCTCGAGGTCTTCCGCGTCGTTGTGGCGGAAGACGATCGTCTTCCCGGGAGAGGAGCGGGTGCCTTCGATGATCGAAGCGTGATTTTCTTGATCCGAAAAGATCACATCGGACTTCCCGACGATGGAGGAGAGGGCGCCCTGATTCGATTGGAAACCGGTTGCGAACACGAGGGCCGCTTCCTTACCGGTGAAGCGAGCGAGCTTGTCTTCAAGCTCTTCGTGGAGCACGGAGTTCCCGTTCAGAAAGCGGGATCCGGTAAAACCCGTTCCGAAGCGATCGATCGCGCCCTTGGCGGCGGCGATCACGCGCGGATCATGAGTCAAACCGAGGTAATTATTCGAACCGATCATCACGCGTTTTTTCCCGTGCGTGACGACGTTCCCGCCGGTCGTTTCTTCGATCGGGCGAAAGAAACAATAGAGGCCGGCCGCCTGCACCTTCTTCGCTTCTTCGTAGGAGTGGCACTTCGCAAAAAGGTCGTTTTTCATTTCGGTCGACATAGGGTGGGAACCTCGGACGGGGGGTTGGGAGGAGCGGAATCGAAATCCAGAATTAACATTCTGGGTCGCGAGGGGTCAAAGAAAAAGGCCTATTTCTTGAGTAAACTACTCTATTTTGCGTAATAGTTTACGCCCCATTTTTTTCTAAAGTTCGTATAAATTTTACCGATAAGACAACGGGTGGGTATTTCTCTTCGCGGCCCACATCTACCCTAAGTGCTTGATTTTAAAGGAATGATTCATGCTTCCGAAAATCGCCTCCGCCCTCGCGCGAGTTTTAGATCCAATCCGACCGATCGCCCGGCCCGGGCAATCGTTATTGGCCAGTAAATCCGCCGAAACGAATGGGGGCGGCTATGGCTCTCCGGGTTACGAGGCCCCCCCTGAGAAGAATCCGGAGTCCGGAATCGCCGCTCAGATCCAGGCCCCTCTTCCCGAAGATGCGATTCCGCCCGAGCCGAAAGAAAAGTGCGTCTCCGCGCTCGCCTTCCAACCCGGCCTGACCCAAGTCATCCTCGATTTAAACGGTGTTCGTAGCGAACGAAACGCCGGTACCGCCGCCCAAACTTACGAGACCGGCGCGAAAGATCAGAAGAAGAACGCCCGTCTCCCAAAGGGCTCGATGCTCGACAAAAAAGTCGGCTAGGCCGACCCTGGATCGGGCAAAGGCTTTAGACGCCTGACCAAGACTTAGGCGCTCGGCGTTCGTCGGAGCACGTTCGGGGGCCTCCGGGACTGGCGGGAAAATTGCTCAGTGGGGGGCGATGCAAACGTCCCGGCCTCTCCGCGTTTCCATTCTCGCGATGCGTGCGAAGCGGACCAAACCGCCGCGCGAAAGGTGATCGCCAGTTTGGGCGCCACGATCGTCCATACCTACGATTGCGCTCTCATCAAGGACGTCGGAATTCAGTCGACGATTCATTTCCGCGACGGCGGAAAGACGAAATAAGGGAATAGCCGGTCGCCACGCTCCGGTCGGGCCGTGCCCGCCCATCCGCGCGGAAGCCTACTTACGTCCCTAGGCGAACGTCCCCTTCATCTTCTCGCCCCCCAGAACGTGGAGATGAAGGTGAAAAACGGTCTGCCCGCCGTCGGCCCCGGTATTAATGACCGAGCGGAATCCCGCCGACAGAAGGCCTTCTTTTTTAGCGAGCGCGTTCGCGGCGGAGAAGAGATCGCCTACGACTCGTCGACCGTTCGTGTCGTCTACGTAGAGCGCGGCGAGGGAATCGACGTGCTGTTTCGGAATAACGAGGAAGTGCTGTTTCGCCTGCGGATGTAGATCCCGAATCACGATCACGTTCGCGTCTTCATAAACGAACGGAGCGGGAATCTTTCCGCCGACGATTTTGCAAAAAATACAGTCCCTTCCGAGGTCAGTAGTGCGCTCCATACGCTACTCCGATTCCTTCACGCGTTCGATTCGTGCCCCGAGCGAACGGAGTTTTTCCTCCATCCGTTCGTAACCGCGATCGAGATGGTAGATCCGGCTTACGATCGTTTCCCCTTCGGCGCACAGCCCGCCCATGACGAGGCTCGCGCTCGCGCGAAGGTCAGTCGCCATGAGCGGCGCGGCCTTGAGTTTTTCCGTTCCGCGCACGAGGACCGAATTTCCGCGAATCGTCAGATCGCATCCGAGGCGGGTGAGTTCCGGCACGTGCATAAACCGATTCTCGAAGATCGTCTCGGTAATGAGCGCGGAGCCTTCGGCGACGCACATCGCGGCCATGAACTGGGCCTGCATATCGGTCGGAAATCCCGGGAACGGCTGGGTCTTCACGTCGGTGCCCCTTCCCCGGCCACGCGCTTCGAGCGTGATCGACTCTTCCCCGCGAGTGACGAGCGCGCCCGCCGCTTCGAACTTCTGGAGCACGGACTCGAGATGATGGGGAGCGAGTCCCTCGACGGTAACCTTCCCCCGGGTCGCGAGCGCGGCGGCGAGGAACGTTCCCGCCTCGATCCGGTCGCCGACCACGCGGTGGTTCGCGCCGGTGAGCGAATTCACGCCTTGGATATGGATACTTTCGGTGCCTTCGCCGCTGATCTTCGCGCCCATCGTACGGAGCGCGATCGCGAGATCGACGATCTCGGGTTCCTTCGCGCTGTTCTCGAGCACCGTCTCGCCGTCGGCAAGGCACGCCGCCATCATGGCGTTCTCGGTCGCGCCGACCGAAGGGAACTCGAACGCGACGCGATTTCCGCGAAGGCGTTTCGCCTCCGCGATCACGTAACCGCCGTCGAGGGTGATTTTCGCGCCGAGTTTTTCCAGCGCGAAGAGATGGAAATCGATCGGACGCGCGCCGATCGCGCAGCCGCCCGGTAAACTCACCTTCGCCCGCCCTTCGCGGGCGAGGAGAGGACCGAGGACGAGGACCGACGCCCGCATCTTCCGGACGAGATCGTACGGCGCTTCCACGGTCGCGATCTTCGCAGCGTCGAGGGTCATGACGCCTTTTTCGAAGGTGCTCTTCAGGCCGAGATGATTCAGAACGAGTTCGGTCGTCTTGATGTCCTGGAGGTCCGGGACGCGCTCGAAGCGGCTTTTCCCCGAACCGAGGATCGCCGAAATCAGGATCGGAAGCGAAGCGTTCTTCGCGCCGCTCACCTGGACCGTGCCGTTCAGGCTTTTTCCGCCGGTAATCTTAAGTTTGTCCATTAGTTCAAAACCGAAATCCCTTTCCATTCCGCGCGCAAGACGCGCGGACGCTCGTTTAAATCGCGATAGCCTTCGACTTTCCAGTCGGGTCCGAAAAGCGCCCCGATCCGGTCGATCCGTTCGTGCGGGCACTCAAAAAAAACGTAACCCGACGGTTTCAGGAACGCTTCCGCTCCCTCGAGGATCTTCCGGTAAAAATAGAGTGGGTCACCGGCCGGCGCGAAGAGTGCGGCCTTCGGCTCGTGCTGAAGCACGTCGGTGTCCACTTCACTCGCCTCGACGAGGTACGGGGGATTACTCACGATGAAGTCGGCCCGACCCGCGCGGAGCCAACTCGCGTCCTCGAACGGTTCGTAGACGTCGCGATCGGCGGTGGCGAGCCGGAGGTCGAAGCGTTTCGCGTAGTCGTCGCCGAGAATCTTCGTCGCGTTCCGGCGAGCAACCTCGATCGCCCCGGGCGAAATTTCGCTCCCGATGATCGTCAGGGCCGGGAAGAGCTTCAGAAGCTCGATCGAGACGCAGCCCGATCCGACCCCGATTTCGAGGCCGACCTTCGGTTGCTCGAACTGGCGCTTGAGCGTCTGGGTCACTTCGTAGACGAGAATTTCCGTTTCGGGGCGCGGGATGAGGACCGAAGGGTCGACGTCGTACTCGTGATTGAGGAAGTATTGGTAACCGAGGAGATACTGGAGCGGCTCGCCGCGCGCCCGCCGATTCGCCATTCCGACGAGGAGCTCGCCCGCTTCGCGCGGGAACGCGTCCATCACACGGACGTAAAGATCGTTCCGACCGAACGAGCGACCGCGGCCGCTCGCCTTGCGAAAAGCGCCGATCACGAGTTGCTCCGATTCGGTTTCGATCGATCCCCGCTCCGCGAGCGCGGGCGAAGTTCCGAGAATGATCGCCGTCATCTTGATCGCGTCTTCGAAGGTCGTCGGGAGAGATTGGCCGGTCATGGGCGCACGCCGTAGCCCTCGGCCTTGAGCATTTCCATTTGGTAATGCCGCTGAAGCGCGTCGAGGACTTCCTCGATCTTCCCTTCCATAAAGTCCGGGAGCTGATGGATCGTGAGCCCGATCCGGTGCTCGCTGAGGCGGCCCTGCGGAAAGTTATAGGTCCGAATCCGCTCCGAACGATCGCCGGTACCGACCATGTCCTTGCGAAGGTCGGAATGTTCCTTCGCCGCCTTCGACTGGACCTGCTCGAGGAGCCGGGATTTGAGAATCTTCATCGCCTTCGCTTTGTTCTTCAGCTGGGAGCGTTCGTCCTGACAGACGACGACGAGTCCGGACGGAATGTGGGTGATCCGTACCGCGGAGTCGGTCGTGTTCACGCCCTGTCCTCCGGCGCCGCCCGACCGGAAAACATCGATACGGAGCTCGGTCGGGTTGATGGTCACATCGACGTCTTCCGCTTCGGGAAGGATCGCCACGGTGATCGTCGAGGTGTGCACGCGGCCCTGGGTTTCCGTCGCCGGCACGCGCTGGACCCGGTGAACCCCGGCTTCGTACTTCAGGCGCGAATAGACGCGGTTCCCGGTCACCATCGCGATGATTTCCTTAAATCCCCCCGAACCGGCCGGACTCGCCGACATCAGCTCGACGTTCCACCCCTGCTTCGCCGCGAAACGCTCGTACATTCGAAAAATCTCGCCGGCGAAGAGCGCGGCTTCGTCGCCCCCCGCGCCCGCGCGGACTTCGAGGAGAATATTTTTTTCGTCGTTCGGGTCCTTCGGCAGGAGAAGAAACTGAAGCTGTTCGGTCACGGTCGCGAGCTCGGGCTCGATCCGTTTCACCTCTTCTTTCGCCATGTCCGAAATTTCGCGGTCCGAATCGAAGATGAGTTCCTTGTTTGAAACGAGGTCTTCCTTTAGGGCGCGATACTTCCGGTACTCGCGCACGATCTCGCCGAGGGTGGCATGTTCACGCGAAAGTTTACGGAAGTCGTCCGGCCGGTCGGCCAGGGCCGGATCGGACAAACGGGATTCGACTTCGAGATAGCGGGATTCCACCGCTTCGAGCTTATCAAACACGGATCGATCCCCTACAATTCCGGGAATTCGGCCACGCCGGCCGGACGATAGTTCAGTTCCGAGAGGACTCCGACTTCGAACCCGCTCTTCGGCGAGTCGACGCTCTTCTCGAGGCGCAGGCACTGGCGAAGGGAAGCGAGGGCGACCTCGAGCTGAGTATCGTCGGGCTCGATGGTCGTGAGTTTTTGGAGGAGAAGCCCGGGCGCGATGACCGCGCGGAAGAAGGCGTTATCCATGCGGCAAGCGCAGAGGCGGATGACTTCGTAGGCGAGACCGGCGACGGGGAACATCAGGACCATCTTCGCGACGATCATCCCGAGGTGGTTCTTCCAGGCGGTGTCACTGAAGTTCGTGAGCCCAAGCACGGGCAAGAGTACGCTGAACATGACGATCGAAATCAACACGAGGAAAAGGAGGAAGCTCGTTCCGCACCGCGGATGGAGTGTCGAGTACTTGCGCGCGTTTTCGACGGTGAGATCGTCGCCCGCCTCGAACGCGTAAATCGATTTGTGTTCCGCGCCGTGGTACTGGAACACGCGTCGAATTTCGGCCATCCGCGAAATCGCCCAGACGTAGCCGAGGAGAATCGCCATTTTGAAACCCCCGTCAATCAAGTGGAAGACGGGGCTCTTCGGCGAAATCCCGAGAAAGCGATCGGAAGTGAGAACCGCGGTGATCGCGTGCGGAAGCGCAACGAAGAGGAGAAGTCCCATCGCGAAGGCGAAGGCCATCGACGAGATGACTTCGGTCCGGGAAAGTTTTTCAGGCTTCGCTCCGGTTTCCCCGGCGCTCGCGCCGGTCGCCTCCCCGCCGATTTCCGCGGAAAACGAGAGCGCGCCCATGCCCTGAATCATCGATTCGACGAGCGTCACGACGCCCCGGAGGAGGGGCTTCGCGAGGAGCGGGTGGCGACGAAGGATGGTCGAATACGGATCGTGCTTGATCACGATCTTTTTCGAGTCCGTGCGCCGAACCGCGACCGAAACGAAGTTCGGGGA
>JAYVXM010000256.1:0-6227 GCA_043785205.1 Bdellovibrionales bacterium | reverse complement strand
TTCGAGATTGGGAAGGAGTTCGCCGCGCTTCAGGGAGGCGAGGAAACCGCGCGCTTCCTCCTGGTATTCCTTCGGCACCGTATCGACGATGTTCATGCGGAGGGCTTCGGCTTCGGAGTATCCGTAAATTTGTTCGGCGCCGCGGTTCCAGGCGAGGATGTTCCCGTCGAGATCCTGAAAGGTGATCGCGTCGTTCGAGTCCTGAATGACGGTCGCCATCCGGCGGAATTTCTCGAGCGAGCCCATTCGCTTGACGGTCGCCTTCGGGCGGGGGTGGTTCGCGAGGAACTTCTTCTTGCGGGAGACGCGGTTTAGCGGACTCATAGAAAGGGTTATCCGTAGAGCGGGGTCCCGTAAAACGGGATGGGTCAGCATACCCTTCCGGCCCCGTTTCTTTCCGTTATTCGTGGAATTCGGGCGCGGGAGGGCGGGCGGGCCGGACGAGGTTAACGCACCCGCTTTGGAGCGCCGATTCCGTGCTAAACGGCCCTCCCCGCGGGACGTTGTTCCCGACTTCCTCGGCATGGAAGATGAACCTTCATTCGGGTGAGGGACGAACCATGAGCGAAATCGAACGCATGCAGAAAGAGCCGCCCGCCGAGGACTCGCGGGGCGAGATGCCCTCCACGGTCGGTCAAATGAACCGTTACCGATTCGGAGAAACCGCCGCTTTTAGTGGCGTTCCGCGCCGTCTGACGGTGAGCGCCGAATGTCGTCGCGAGGTCTACGCCTGTCTGGCGACGTGGTGGGGATTGGCCGCGATTTCGATCTTCATTCCGTTCATGAACTATTTCTTAGCGCCTCTTTTCTTCGTGATGGGCGCGGTCCATGCGCGAAAGATCTGGAACACGGGAGCGGAATAATTCGAGCGGTATGTCTCCATGTGCGGAACGCGCGAACGCCTATGCCGCTAATCCGTGCGTCAACCGCTTAGTGCCGTCATCCGGAATCCCAAAGATTACTTCTACTCCCCACTCAATTAGGGTTTCGACTAGGATTTCGGCGGCATTTTTAGACATGCAGTGCTTCCTCGTCAAACTTTACTGGGCGAGACGACCTCGGTCGAATCGTATGCTTAGTCTCGCTAACGCCAGGGCTCCGAGCGAAAGTCCAAAATCGCGAAGTGCGATATCGAAATACTGCCCCGTCATCAGGAGATTCACCACGATGCCGAGTAACCAAGCGGAAACTACATAGCCAAATAGTTTTGGCTTAAGCGCGACACCGATACCGGCCATGATCTCAATAACGCCGACGATTTGCATGAATGTATGCGGAGCAATTCCCGTTACTCGCGGCACGATTGGCGCTAGATATTTATCCCAATCCACTAAGAGATCCGTGAATTTATCAAATCCAGCGGCGAGGGGGGCGACCACAAAACCCAAATGAAGAATTTGATACGCTTGATAATCTGGGTCGCTTTTGATGAGGCTTTTATTTTTAGATCCACTTAAGGTTACGGATGGTTTCCAGTTCGGTGTCGACGGAGTTGTTTCTGCATGGCTCATTGATTGGCTCATAGGGTCACCTCAAAAGTTGAGTTTCGACGGGAAAATTTCCCTTCTCCTAAAATAAGAGTCGCACTTTAAAATAAGCAATTGATGTGCCACCCGTTCGGACCTTAACGAAGAGTGAAATGCGCCCGAGCAATCCATATCCCTGAATAGAAAAGGCCCGCGACATGAATGCCGCGAGCCTTTTCTATAAAGAAAAATGGGGTGATCGAGGGGACTTGAACCCCCGACCCTCGGAATCACAATCCGATGCTCTAACCAACTGAGCTACGACCACCACAGATTCGAGAAGGCCTAGAATTAAAGGAGGGCCCTAACTCTGTCAATCACTTGATTTCCCCGCTCGGCTTTGCGAACTTCGGGGGATGCAATTCTGCGCTACTCGCTTGATCCCGCTGGTTCTTTTCTTCGCCCTCAGCCCGCTCGCCCAAGCGGGGGTTTTCAATATGCCGCGCTTCGTCGACCCGGGTAAAAACGCCTTCGGGATCGAGCCCGAGGCAGTCACTTCGGACGGCGGGGGAGTCGGCGCGAACCTTCACTATACTCAGGGGGTGACCGACGTGAACAACGCCTTCGCGGTCGTCGGAACCGGGACGAACGTCCGGAACTTCCGCATCGGTGGGGGACTCACTTACGACTTCGTCCCCGACCTCGACACTCAGCCCGGCTTCGGCCTCGGCGCTCAGGCGATCTACTACCGTTACAAATACGGCGTCGGCCGGCTCGAAGTCTCCGCCGTTCCTTACATCCACAAGCTGTTCGGCAACGGAAAAGGCGAAACCGTCGAACCCTACCTCGCGGTTCCGTTCGGCCCGGCGTTTCGCGACGGGACTTACGATTGGCAAACCCAGCTCGTCCTCGGGGCGATGTTTCACCAGGAACACGCGCCGATTCGGATTATCGGTGAAATCGGCGTGAACCTGAACAAGTCGGAATCGTACTTCTCGGGTGGGATCCTTTATCAGCCTTAATCCCATGGTGAAGAGTTCCGCTCCCACGCTTCCCGAACTTCGCGCCCGCGCCGCTTCGATGGCGTTCGGCGCCGCGCTCCTCCTCACGGCGGTAAAGCTCACGGCGGCGTACTGGTCCGGATCGATCGGCGTGCTCTCCGAAGGGATCCACTCGGGACTCGACCTCGTTTCGGCCGGCGTCGCCTATTACTCGATCCGCGAGGCGGGGAAACCCGCCGACCTCGAACATCCCTACGGCCACGGTAAAATCGAGACGCTTTCGAGTCTTCTCGAATCGTTCCTCCTCGTGCTCGCCGCGCTCTTCATCGTGTTCGAAGGCATCTCGCACGCCCGCCATCCCGAGCCGATCGCCCATACCGGATTCGCGATCGCGACGATCGCATTCTCGCTCTTCGTTTCCTACTTTGTCTTTCGCCATAACGCCCGCGCCGGACGGCTGACCGATTCGAGCGCGATCCAGGTGAACGCGCTCCACTTCCTCGCCGACGCGATCACCGCCGCCGGCGTCCTCGCCGCGCTCCTCGCGATCCACTTCACCCACGCGCTTTGGATCGATCCGCTGATCGCCCTTCTGATTGCGGTCTACATCCTCGGCGTCTCGGGCTCCCAGCTCAAGCGCTCGATCGAGGAGCTCACCGATCGCCGCCTTCCCCTCGCCGAAGTCGCTCGCGCCCACGAAATCCTCGAATCGTTCAAACCCCGGATCATGGAGATCCACGACCTGAAAACGCGGCGAAGCGGGGTGCACCGCCACTTCAATTTCCACGCGCTCGTCTGCGGACGCCTCTCCGTCGCCGAGTCCCACGAAGTTTGCGACGAAATCGAAGCCCGGCTCGAGGCGGAATTCCCCTCCTCGGCGATCAGCATCCACGTCGAACCCTGCGGTCACCCGGGCACCGCGGTTCCTCCGCGGTGCTTCCGCACCGCCTCGGGAAAATGCGAAGCCGGCATTCGGAAGTGAAGGACAGCAAATGAGATTCGACGACGGAAAATCCACCAATACTTACACCGCCTGGGCGAGCGTGAAGAGCGACACGATCCGCGGGATTCGCGCGATCGCGTTCGACATCGACGATACCTTCTCGACCGACGGACTTCTCACCGCCGAAGCGTACGCCGCGCTCTGGCGATTGAAGCGTGCCGGCTTTACCCTCGTCCCGATCACGGGCCGTCCCGCGGGCTGGTGCGATCACTTCGCGCGCTTCTGGCCGATCGACGCGATCGTCGGCGAAAACGGCGCATTCACGTTCTACATGGGCGACGGAAAACTCCGCCGCCTCGACACTCCGGGCGGCGATCCCGACCGGACCGCGAAGATCGCGAAGCTCCGGGCGACGATCCTGAAGGAGTTTCCCGGCGCGAAATTCGCGTCGGATCAGGCCTACCGCGAGAACGATCTCGCGATCGACTTCTGCGAGGATGTCGCGCCCTGGACTCGCTCCGAAGTCGACCGGCTCGTCGCGGTCTGCGAGCGCGAGGGCGCGCACGCGAAAGTGTCGAGCATTCATGTGAACGCCTGGTACGGCGAATTCAATAAGCGCACCGGCTTCGACGCCTGGCTCGCCGTCGGCGCCCCCGGTCACGGGCGGCGGTTTCCCTCCGAGTTCGGCGTGAAGCCCCCCTCCGGGGCGGTTCCGCCGCTCTCCGAATGGATTTTCGCGGGCGATAGCCCGAACGACGAGCCGATGTTCGCGTACTTTCCGCACTCGGTCGGCGTCGCGAATCTCGCGAACTTCATCGACCGGCTGAAGTCGCCGCCGAAGTACCTTACCGCGAAGCCGTCGGGAGCGGGCTTCGTCGAGATCGCGGACAAGCTCCTCGCCTCTCGCTCGGCCGAATCTCCTTAGGCCGACGGCCGCGATTCGTACTTTGCTGGGAAGGGGACGGTGCGTCGGAGGCGGACTAGTGCGTGATTTTGATCACGAGGACTTTCACCGTCCGGCTTGCCTGATCGTCGAACGCCGTCACGCCGACGCCGAACGTTTCGTCGATCGCGGGCTTGAGCGAGTTCGGTACGGTATAGTCGACCTCGTACGTTCCCTGAGTTCCCGATGTGCCCGCCGTGAGCGCGAGCTTCTGATTCGGGCTGCCGCCGAACGCGCGCAGGTCGGCTTCGACTTCGACGATTTTCGCGCCGGAGACGGGGGTGACAAAGGCTTGGATCGTGATCTTCGCGCTCGTTCCGGCGGCGATCGTCGTCGTGGAGAGGAGTTTAGCGTAGACGTCCGGTCCCGTAGGCGGCACTCGCTTTTGGGCGTAGAGCCAGCTCCAGAGAGTTTTGTTCGCGTAGGCCTGGGTCCAGGCGTCGTGGGCATCCTGGTACTGAATCGTGAGGATCTTATCGCTCGAAGGATCCGAAGGATCGGTCCCTGACAGCCAGTTCCAGGCGGTGGCTTGGCCGATGGAGTTCTTCGCGACGAGCGCTCCCGTTCGGTTCGTCGCCGCCTTCGTGAGACCGCCGTCCGAAGAGTACCCTTCCATCACTCGTGCGGAGACGAACGGGATCATTCGGTCGATTCGTTCGGTCGTGCATTGGCGAGGCGTACCGCCGCCGCAACGAAAGAGCGAGCCCGGCGGGTCGAGCGAATCGAAGGTGTTCGTATCTCGAAACGCGTGGAAGGCCCAAATCGGAATCGTCGAGAGTTTCTCCGCGGCTCCGATTCCGGAAGGCGTTCCCGAAATCGGGACTAAGGCCGCGATTTCGGTCGGATAGGTGACGCCGTATTCCCAAGCGCCGCCCCCGCCGAGCGAGAGGCCGGTGACGAAAATCCGATCTTCGTCGACGCGAAGCTCGGTTTTTAGAAGCGCGAGGAGGGCGTGAACTGCTCCGACGTTCCAGGTTCCGGCGGATTGGGGCTGGAGGACGAATCCGTTCAGGAACGGACGCGCGTCCTTCTGGGCCGTGCCGTTCGCGATTTGACCGCCCGGCGACGGTGTGGTCAGAATTTTCGGAAGCGACGCCGTCGTACCCGGTCCGACTTCACCGAGGCCGTGCATGAAAATCAAGATTGGCCATTTCTTCGTCGGGTCTTTCGAGTAACCCGTCGGACGATAGAGAAAGTGGCCCATCGTATAGGAATGGGTTACCGAGCTGTCCGTCGGGTACATCGTCAGGACGCCGTCGAGTTTCGGATCGTCCACGATTTTCCCGGTGGGCGAAGGTGAAGGGCTTGGCTTCGGCGAAGGCGAAGGCGAAGGCGAAGGCGAAGGCGAAGGGCTTGGCTTCGGCGAAGGCGAAGGGCTCGGTGACGGCGAAGGCGAAGGGCTCGGTGACGGCGAAGGCGAAGGGCTTGGAGTCGGACTCGGCGAATCGTGTGGATGCGGGTGGGATTCGATGGTCGACGCGAACTCGCGTGACCCAACCGAGTTTTTCGCGCCACAGCCCGTGAAAAATACAAAGATTGCGGCCACGGCCGCGCCCTTCATTCCTGGAATCATTTAGAACCCCCCGGTCCCCGCACCTGAATCTCGATTATCGCGCGCCCCGGAGGAACCGAAAATGTGTCCCGTTTGACCCGAGCGATTCAGGGCTTAACGAGCGCTCGGACGAGCTGGTTCAGGACGATTCGCCGCTGCTTCGCGAATCGACCGGGTTCCGCGCGTTTGAGAAAGGCGAAACGGCCGCGGAGCGCCACGAGTGTCGGCGTCGATCGCGATGGCCAATGCGAAAGGAACGTATCGATCCAAACGAAGCTGACGAGTGAAACCCGGCATCCGAGCGCCGTTTGCGGAGCGTCGG
>JAYVXM010000255.1:0-1842 GCA_043785205.1 Bdellovibrionales bacterium | reverse complement strand
TAGGATCGAATAAAGCGGGATGAATTTTTTCATGGGACGAATCTCCTGTCCCGGAAATAGCAGCTGCCGTACCAGCCGGGGGCCGTCTATATCGCGTTCAACGCCGCCTTTCCGCTCCTCGGGGCCGAAAGGTCACCGGTCAAGCGGGGCGAAACGCTTCGGAAGGCCATCAGTTCGCAAGCCGAGCGAGCATCCAGTCCCAGCCCGCGTGGTGGGACTTTTGCTGAGCCTCCGTCTCCAATCCTTCGTGGAGGAGCCCGAGCCAGGAAACCTGGGCGTCATCGTCGTCGTTTTCGAAGGTGAGCGTCACTTTCGTATCGCGGGTGAGTTTTTCGCCGCAAGGCGCGGACTTCCAAGAAAAGACGATTTTCTGATTCGGCACGATTTCGAGGAACTCGCCCCGGAGTTCGCCCTTTTCCGTCGGGATCGCGTAATGACCGCCGACTTTGAAGTCCACTTTTCCGTTTCTCACATCGCCCATGAGGCCGAAGAAGGCGCTAGGATTTTTGCACGTCTCGTACAGCTTCTCGACCGGGACTTTGATCTTCCGCATGAAGCGGAGGCGGCCGTTCACCATTTCCTGGGTAAGGTCGTCGAGGCCACCGTTCCAGCCGCCCTGGTGACTCTCCATCGCTTCCTTATCCGTAAACCCGGAGTGAATGAGCGTGAGGTAGGTCTTTCCACTCTGTTCTTTCAGCTCGACGTTCACGACCGTATCCGGAACCGGATTGCTTCCGAAGTCCTGGCACCAGGTAAAGACGATTTTCGTCACGGGGACGATCTCGAGGAACTCGCCGCCGGTCGACATTCCGACGTGCTTGAAATGAATTTCGTATTTTCCGCCCACGCGGAAATCGATTTTCATGCTCTCGGTATCGGCGCTGCAGTTTTGAAAGAGGCGTCCTTCGCTGAGCGCGCGGAAGACTTCCGCGGCTGGACGGGCGATGGTTTTTTCGACTTTCAGATCATAGGTCTTGGCTTCACTTTTTGCGTTTTGCACGGGTCGGTCCTTCCAGTTGTTCGGTGAGGTGATCGAGTCTTTGGTTCCAGAACTGAGTGTAGTATTTGAGGCAGTCTTCGGCGGTCTTTAGCCGGGTTGGATCAAGCGTGCACGAATGCACGCGGCCGAAACGCCTCCGGACGAGGAGCTTCGCCCGCTCGAGGATCTTGATGTGCTTCGAGACCGCGGCGAGCGACATCTTGAACGGCTCGGCGAGCTCGGTCACGGTGTGGGCCCGCTCCCCCACTAAGGCGAGGATCTTCCTCCGGGTCGCGTCCGAGAGCGCGTAGAAGAGGAGGTCGAGTTCGGTGGCCTGAAGGTTAACCATTAGGTTGAATGTAATAGCCAACTCCCTTATTGTCAACCGAATGGTATAATGATTTTAGGTGATGTCACACTCGGTTCGCTTCGGGAAACGCTCCGAAATACGCGGGCGACGCAAAATGGGCGGGACAGATTTATACTCAGCATTCGCTCGGCGCCGTTGTTCGTAAGCGTGACACCGTTGGGTCCGTTAAGAGGTCTTTCCTGACCCAGAGAGGTCGCCTGAAGCATCAGCCGAATTTTCGTAAACCACATCATAAGGTTACAAATATTTCCAATATAACGGACAGGCCGATGGCTAAATGACCCCGTCTCTGAGAAAATGGGAAAATGGAAAAACGGAGCAAAGAGACCCTTCAAAGGTTCATCGATCGTCAAGGTCAGCAAGCCGAGGCGCTTTTCGCCTGGGAGGCCCAAGCGGAGTCCTATTGCCGTCCCGCTACCGTGGTTCCGTATTATCTGTTTTATTTTCCCATTTATTTTTGCCCGGCCTGGATCCCATGAGTCGCGCCACCAAA
>JAYVXM010000254.1:0-1847 GCA_043785205.1 Bdellovibrionales bacterium | reverse complement strand
CCGGCTGGAGAACGGAAATGAGGTATTTATCCGTGATGACGAGTTTGTTCGCCGCCACGTGATATTGCGAGGACGCGAGAGTCAGGCTCTTTCCGGATGCCAAAAGCACAGTCACGACGAGCTGTTCACGCGTATCGGGAGCGCGATCGAGGATGAACGTCGTTTGGGGCGACGTCTTCTTCACGACCGAGCGTTTCTCGATTTCGAGACCGATCTTATTCAAAATGGGCGAATAGTCGCTGGCGCCGATATCCATCGCGAACGAACCGTTTCCGGCTTGGTTCACGAGGTCGATATAACGGAATCCGATTTCGTTCGTGATGACGATCTTACCGGTCTCCGGGCTCCGCTCTTTCGTGTTCTTGCGGAGTTCCTGGACCGTGTTCACGTCCTTACCGACGATCGCGGTGACGAAGTAATTCGGACTTCCGCCCGGCGTGCCGTCGAGGGTTCGGAAGAACGCGTCGAGCTCGCCCTTGAACCGGTCGACGCCGATGGCGACTCCCGGGCGCATGCAGTTCGTCATCGGAGCGAGCGTCACGCCACCGACCGTCTCAGCCGGACAGTCGATCGTGTATTGGGCCGGCAGGATCGCGTTCGCTTTTTTCGGATCAATCCCGGTGTAATAGGCGCCGTGATAAAGGAGCTTCCGCGGATCCGGTCCGACGTTTTCGGGCGCGATCGACTGATCGTCCTCGTCCGAGATGAAAATGATGATCCGCTGGGAGCCTTTGCGGAAAAGCTTGTTCGGCGAATTTCCCTTTTCGTTGTCGGCGATGAATTGCTCGACGGAACCGAAGCCGTGCTCTTCGTAAATCCCCTTAGTGCCGACCGAAACGAGGCGCTTGAAGTTCGAAAGCAGGCTAGACCGCTCCGAGGCGGTGGAGACGCCCTTCGTACGAACGAGCTCCGACGAGGAAAGTTTCGCGTAGTCCGGTCCCCACTGCTTCTGTCCGGGAGCTTCTTCGGCGTGGAACTGGAGCGGAGTCTTTTTGAAATTCGGAAGCTCCGTTACGAGCCACTTTTGCCAAGCTTCGTTCGCGACGAAACTATCGACGGTGATGACACCCATTTGGATGTCGGTTCCGTCCTTCAGCAAAAAGTTTTGCGCGAACGTCGCGAGGCCGGCTTTCAGCTTCGTCTGTGACGTCAGCATGCTGTCCGAATTATCGACGACCCAAAGAATATCGACGGGAGCGCCGTGTTTTTCGACGAGCACCTCGCCGACTTCGAAGGCGGCCGGCGCGGTATCTTGCGCCGGAAGAAGCTTGAACTGACTCGGCACCGACTGAGTGCATCCCGCGCCGGTCGCCAGACCGGCGGCGATCAACGCGCTGCGTGAAATTCTCTTTTTTAAAATACCGAAGGACATAATCTGTCTCCTCGAACCCTTCAGACAAAGGCCATAAGGCCCGGTTTATAACGCATCCGAGCGCACTTTTACGCCTTTGCGCAGGAAAGGGGAAGAGTAAAATTGACGCAATGCGTCTTTTTACTAAATTGAAGTAATATCAATCAGTTAGAATACTGCACCGAAATAATGCGCTATGCGTTAATTTGAGTGAGATAGGTGCCCGGATTCGCAAGGGAATTCAAACAGAGGGGATCTTTTAGAGAATTCTAACACGCCCCGAAATGAAATTTCGGGTTAGGCCGGGCGCACTTAACGCATCGCAGTAACTGGACCGGGCCTATTTGCAGAACTCGATCACCAGCGAGGTCCAGGTTCCGAGGGGATCGCGCGGCGTTTGCTTCGTCGAAAAATCGACCCCGGCGAGCGCGGACTGAAGCGAGATGGCCTCGGGGAGCGTCCATTCCCGAACGTACCGGGAGAAACGATCCTGAAG
>JAYVXM010000253.1:0-1847 GCA_043785205.1 Bdellovibrionales bacterium | reverse complement strand
CGATGTGCGAAAGGTCGACTTCGGCGAGGAGTTTTCCGCGGGCGAGCAGGAACGAAAGCGCTTCGGAACCTTCGTCGCCGGTCAGCGGCTCTTCTCGGACCCAGAGGAGGCGGCCGCCCGGGCGAATCTTCGTGATCGCGACGCACGCTTGGAGCGTGCCGAGACTCGTTCCCGGCGCGCGAAGCTTCCGGTAAAACGGAAGGGCTTCGATCAGCGCCTTATGGCGGCTCGCCTTCACGGTCCGCTCTTCGGCGACCCACCCGAAATCGCAGGCTTCCATGTCGGAAAGCATGGCGAGCACGCCCGGCTTCAAGCCCGGTGCGATGAGTGGAAGCTGCTCCTTCGGGTGCGCTTCGAGCCCGTTCGAATTCCCCCAGACCGGCGGCGCCTTCGGGCCCCACCAGAGGTCGATCATTTCCGAGATGAGGAGCGCGAACGTGATTTCTTCGCAGCCGATCCAGTGAATCTCGTTCGAATTTCCGTGGGTGATCTGACCGAGGCGAAGCGTCGGCGTGAATCCCACGCGGCGCCGAGCGGCGGCCGTCGGCGCCGAGCGGCTCCAGCGGAGGAGTTCACTCGACGCTTCCTGGTAAAAGCGGGAGTCGTAACCGAGGAGTTCCGGCCAGTCCGGAAAGAACCGGCGACCGTCGGTGCAAAGCTCGAGGAGGAAGATCGGAGACTCGTCGCGGAACTCGATTTGCTCGAGGGTGCGGAAGAGTTCCTCCTGGAGCGCCGTCGGCGGAGAATACCAGGAATAGAGGTTCGGGCGCGTGAGATGAAAGCCTTCGCGGTGAAGCGGAACGTGCGGACGAAGCGCGGTCGAAAGCTCGAAATTCAGTTTCCCGAGGTGTTCGCTGCGGAACGGGCGGAGACCTTTGTCGCTCCAGCGCTTTAGGAGAAGCGCCTGGCCGATCGCCATCAGCGCGACTTCTTCGAAATACGAGAAGAGCGCGTTCGATTCGGCGGGCGAGCGCGGGGTCTGGAGCCAGGCCGCGAGATTCGGGCGGCCAGTGCCGCCGGCGAGGCGATTCAGGTGGGCCGCGATCCCGTCGCGGCGGGAAGGATTCAGTCCGAGGAGGCTCGTCGGCCGCGATTCGAGGTCGGAAACGATCGCGTGGATGAGCGCGATCAAGCCCGGCGGGAGGCTGCGCGCGCGGAGATTCGAGAGCGGGGAGGAAACGGGGGCCGTCGCCGCGCCCGCGGCGGCCATCGCGGCCTGAAGGAGCGGGCTTCCCTGAAAGATCGAGCCGGCGCCGGACTTCAGAAGCGGCGTGTGGACGGAGTCGGATTTCGCCGCGCGCCTCTCGGGCTTCGGAAGCAGGCTCCGATAATCCATTTTCAGGTTGTCATACGCGAGGGTGCTCGGCTGCCCCATATCGCCCAGCGTCGGCATCAGGAGTTTTCGCATCTCCGAAGTCCGCGCCGGTGCGCTCACGTTTTTACTACTCTCTCGCATTGCTCAGCGTATCCCCCGCCAACCGCAAATCCCCATCGAACGTCTGGAGGTTTAGCAAGGGAGGTTCGATCAGTGGAAGTTTTTTGACAGGATTTCTTTAGGATTGAAGACGTGTAACGAGTTTTCCGGTCGCGCGTTGCGTAAACTCAGAAATCGGCGCCGAATAGCTCGAATCGCGAGGAACCGCTTGAACCTTGACGGTGGAGTGCTTTAATCGACTCAAATGCTTGAACATCTTCAGAATTTCTCCGGTTGCCTGCGGGGCGAATGTCTTCCGACCTGCATCGCCTTGTTCGTTCTTGGTTTCGTCATCCTCGGATTTAACGGCGCGCCGTTTTTCCTCTGGGCATTACTCGCGCTCGCCGCGTCGATCGGACTCGGGGCTCCGCTC